>JAFAHT010000277.1 GCA_019237095.1 Planctomycetaceae bacterium | reverse complement strand
ACGCCTCACAGCTTGCCCACCAGGCCAGGGACCACGTCCCGGATCTGCGTGGGTTGGTGATCACCCAGCACGTTCGGGTCTCCTGGCGACCGCTTCGGACTCCTTCGGTCTGACAACCGGTCAAGTCCACCCCGGGCGGCCGCCCGTCGCCGCTGGCTCGCCCACGCGGTAGCTCACGGCCATGGGTGGCGGACACGATGGCTGCCGGATCTGCAATTCCTCGGCAATGCGATCGGCAAAGGAGAACCCGGAGGGACGTCGGTGAACATCCACCAGCAGCAGATGGACCCCTTCCAGCAAGTAGCTCACGTAGCGCGCCAGATAACCGGCGCGAGCGACCGGACGGTCCTTGTTGCGGGGCGAAACCAGCTCCAGCGCCGCGACCAGCCGGCCCTGGCTCTCCACGAACACACTCGTCTCCGGGTCGAGCAACGCGACCGCGACCTCCTCGTCCGGCTCCTCGGACGGCAGCGATGAAATCGTGGGCCCCGCGCTACCCGCCGATGGCTCCTCCGGCCACTGACGGACGCTCACATCGGGTTTCTCCGGTGGAGCGCCGACGGCAACCGTCGGAGCCAAGCCGATATAAGCCCGGTAGCCGGTTGGCAGCCGTGGCTTCACCCAGCGCAACAGCTCGGTGATCCACAGGTGATGAACCCCTTCCCAGCCTCGGCGGTCGGTCCAGTCGTGCAACGGCATGCGCTTTTCCCTTCGCGGCGCCTCGCGCGCCCCTCACTGGCATCCACCCAAATTATACCCGAGTACTGCTCAGGCCACCGATTGTGTCCTGGCAACCGATGCAGCAAGGTGCCCGGGAAGACCGAGCCCGGGTAACGATTGCTGTGGTAGTTGAGCCGGCGTGGTGTGACGGTCCCGGCCTGTCTTCTCGCAGCCGTTGCGGCCAGCCAGGCCCAGGCGGCCATCCCATTAATTTGATCCATTCCACGATGCACATTGCGTTGGGATTCGTGGTAGGCAACACGGCCGCCGTCCTGGCGCGGGGGCGAAGGTCGCGTTGTATCGTCCTGCGCTCTCCCGATAGACTAATGGATGGGCAACCAAACAACGAACGACGACGCTGGCTTGAGGATCGTTCGATGAGTAATGTGACCACGCTTCCCGCGCCTGACCTGGGGCTGAAGGAAACGACCCCTGCTGCCTGGGAGAACGAGCATCGCGCGTTCCTTCGCCTTCTGCCGACGTTACTCGCCACTCATCAAGGTCAATACGTCGCCGTGCACCATGAGCGTGTCATTGCCGACGGTCCGGATCAGGTCGAGGTGGCGAAGCAAGCTTACGCACGGGCCGGATACGTTCCCATCTATGTCGGGCTGGTCACAAACGAACCGCCGCGGCCGGTCCGCATCCCCTCGCCTCGGCTGTTCCCCGGCCGAGGGATTTGATGGTTCGATACACATATAACCAGCAGGTGAGTCCCCCAGCACCCTTCGTACATGTGTCGGTGCGCCCTCCCTATGAGGGAGCTACCGGGATCGTCGTCCCCGCCCAGATTGATACGACCGCTGATCTGTCAGTCATACCCGGGCGGCTCGTCGATGAGCTTCAGCTCGTTCCGCTCGACTCCGTCGCGGCTCTTGGATTCGGAGGCCACCTGTTGACGTTGCCGACCTACCTGGTCGAACTCCGGGTCAGGGAGTTGGATCCGGTCACGGTCAAGGCCCTCGCGAGCCCTGACGAACCGTATGCCCTGCTCGGCAGAGACGTGCTCAACCGGTTCACGATCTTGCTGGACGGGCTGAACCTGGTTCTGGAGCTTCGCTGAAGTCTGGGCGGCACGCACATAAGCAACAGAAGCTTGTACGGCAACTTGACGAAATCCGCGGTCAGAGGGTTCGGTAATGTGCCCGTCACTCCAGCGACCACGATGGGGAATCCCGCCGCCAGTTCCATGTCGGGCGTGAGAATCACTTAAATATTAACTTGCGCCGAAACTCTTATTAAATATTAACTTGCGCCGAAAACTAAGCTCGACAAACTTCTGCCGGGAACGAAAATCTCCGCGTTTCTCTACTTTTCTCTACCGGACGCCCGTCCAGTACCGGTGAAAGGGGGACGTTGGGGGGCCAACCACGCTTCCTTTGTGCCAGAAAGAGAGTGGCCTCTGGTATGTGGTTTCGTTGAGAAAATTTCTTCTCCTTTCTGCGCCATCCGGACTACTTTGCGGCAATTGGGACTTCCCCGGTCCCTTCCTCTCCGCGAGCAAGCCTAGGAGAAGGGGACGAAGGCCGTTAGCAATGGCATCCTGACGGCCTTGGCTGCAATCTTCGCGCCCCGCGCGATAGGATCGTAGTTAGGTGTCGAGGAGGCAGGCGCGGCCGGTGCCGGTGCGGAGGGGACGGCATCGCTGTGGAGAAGGGGACGGAGGCCGGAGTGGGCGCGCCACTAGATTTGAGCACGTTCCGCAATGCACAGCTAAGAGGGGGGACAAGCATCGAGTCCATCACAATGTCGGAGGAACCGATCGTCGATGTTTCAGGTAGCCCGGCATTAGGGCATACATCGACGAACCTGGGCACCGGCGCTATGGAAATCGAAATTGCGCCGGGCTTATCTCCGGAGGAGCAGTCGATCACGATCTATCACGAGGTAATTGAAGTTGCTTCACTTCAAGCAAAGCAGCCTCCGCCGACGGTTCTCGATCTCTCCGAGCAGGAAATCGATTTGCTGGCCAAGATGGCTCACGAGCAATACGGTCTGGCGACTGTGGAGACTCTCAACCAGCTATTGCGTGACTTGGATTTTTGACATGAAGAATTTCGACGAAAATGATGTATCGATCGAACACGCTAAACTCATCGACGGTGGCGGATATCTTCGCCTGACCCATCGTCCCAGTGGTCTCTTCGTTGAAGCTCGTTCCACCTCGACACCTATTCTGAAAATAAAAAAGACCCTGATGGATGAACTCAGGGGTAAGGTTCTGGGTGCGAGTGTCAGCAGAGCGGATGAGGCGCTAGAGACTTGCTAATCCGAACTCCCGAGGGGACGCTGCTCTTTTCTGACTTAACGGATGGAAGACGGTGCCCCCACGACTTCGAAGCGGTCCTCGAGTCCACCCGTGCTGCTCGTTCCGACGGTTACGCGGAATTCACCTGGCTCGACAACGAACTGGAGCTGACGGTTGTACAGACCCAGGCGTTCCGGGCCGAGCTCGAAGCGAACGGTCTTTGTCTCACCCGCCTGAAGTGAGACGCGCTCGAAGCCGGCGAGCTCCTTCACGGGACGCGCAACGCTCGCGACCAGGTCGCGGATGTAGAGCTGGACGACCTCGTCGCCCGGGCGATCACCGACGTTCTGAACGTCGACGCTCACGGCGAGCCGGCCATCGGGCGGGATGTCTCGGCAGCTCAATTTCAGGTTGAAGAGCTGGAACCGGGTGTAACTGAGCCCGTGGCCGAAGGCGAAGAGGGGCTCGGATGGGACGTCAAGGTACTTCGATGTGTACCTGTTGTCGGCCTGCGGAGGCCGGCCTGTGTTGAGGTGATTGTAGTAAAGCGGCACCTGCCCAACGACGCGTGGAAACGTCACTGGCAGTTTGGCTCCGGGGTTCACGTCGCCAAAAAGAACATCGGCGATTGCGTTTCCCCCCTCGGTTCCTGGAAGCCAGGCTTCCAGCATCGCGGGGACATTGTCAGCGACCCAGCCGATGGTTAAGGGCCGACCGTTGAACAGGACCACGATGGTGGGCGTGCCGGTTGCGTGAACCGCCTTGACCAGGTCGAGCTGGTGCCCGGGCAGATCGAGCGAGCTGCGTGATGCGGCCTCGCCGCTCATCGCGGACGCTTCACCCACCGCGACGATCGCCAGCTCCGCCTGGCGTGCCAGGCGAACTGCCTCGGCGAAGCCATCCGTCGAGGCTCCTTCGATCGCGCAACCCTTGGCGTGAGCAACGGTCATCCCCTGTCGACCGGCAGCCCTGGCCTGAATTCCCGCAAGCAGCGTCACCACATCCTCGACCCGGCCGTCGCCGCGCCAGTGGCTGAGGGGGGTATCCCAGTCGTCGGCCAGCGGGCCGAGCACGGCGATCGAGCGGATCTCGGGCTTCAACGGCAGAACGCCCTGATTGTTCTTGAGCAGGACCATTGAGCGGCCTGCAATTTCCCGGGCGGCCGCTCGATGCTCCCGAGTCGCGACGACATTGGCCTCGCGAGCAAGGTCAGCGTACGGCCGCTCGAACAGGCCCAGGCGGAACTTGATCCGGAGGACTCGGCGCACGGCCTCGTCGAGCACCGACCGGGGGACCAGCCCCTGCTCCACCAGTCGAGGCAGGTGATTGCCGAACAGGCGGCTCACCATCTCCATGTCAATGCCCGCCAGCAGAGCCTGGCGGGCTGCATCGGCGTCATCCACGGCGACGCCATGGGCGAGTAGCTCCTTGACCGACTCGTGGTCACTGACCACGAGCCCATCGAAGTGCCACTCCTTGCGGAGCACCTGGGTGAGTGTGAATGGATTCGCCGAGGCAGGCACGCCGTTGAGGGTGTTGAACGCGCTCATGACGGTTCCCGCGCCGGCCTCCAGCGCGGCCCGGAACGGTGGGAAGTGAATGGTGCGCAGGGTCTGCTCCGACAGGTCCACGCTATTGTAGTCGCGACCTCCTTCCGCCGCGCCATAGGCGACCCAGTGCTTGGCGCAGGCAAGGATCCTGTTCGCGGCCGACGGATCGTCCCCCTGAAATCCGCGTACCCGGGCCCTTGCAATGACAGCCCCCAGGTAAGGATCCTCGCCCGACCCCTCCGAGATTCGCCCCCATCGTGGATCGCGAGCGATATCGACCATGGGCGCAAAGGTCCACTTCAATCCCGTTGCGGCGGCTTCCGCGGCCGCGATCTGCGACGAGCGCTCGACAGCCGCCGGATCCCAGCTACTGGCCTCCCCCAGGGGAATCGGGAAGATTGTGCGATAGCCGTGGATCACATCGAAACCAAAAAGCAGCGGGATTTTCAGCCGCGATTGCTCGACGGCCATGCGCTGAGCTTCGTTGATATTTCTGGCTCCGCGCACGTTGAGAAACGAACCGACCAGGCCCCGGGGGATGAGATCGCGGTGCTCATCACGAACTCGCCAGACGTTGGGAATGCTATCAAGCTGCTGCAACTGACCGACCTTTTCCTGGAGCGTCATCCGCGCCAGCAACCCATCGACGCGCCGTTCGGTTTCTTGGGCGGGTGGCGCTGGCCCGGCAGCCGCGCACATTGTCAGGGCGATGAGCAGGGACGGTAAGATCCGGGCTTTGCTTTCCAGCGATGAGTGCGGTGCTCTTTTCATGGCGATCGTTCTCTGAGGGTCGTTGACCAACGTCAAGGCGGAATAGACAATACGACAACGTGGCTGATGCCTTAGCTTAGAGTATTCCTTCGGAGGAGAACCCATGCCCAAGATCGTACTGCTGCGTCACGGCGAAAGCACCTGGAACAAGGAGAACCTCTTCACCGGATGGACCGACGTCGATCTCTCCCACCAGGGGAAGGCCGAGGCCAAGAGAGCTGGTGAGCTGCTCAAGGCCGAAGGGTTTACTTTCGATATCGCGTTCACCTCGGTGCTCAAGCGGGCGATTCGGACCCTGTGGATCGCACTTGACGAGCTGGACTTGATGTGGATACCGGTCAAGTACTCATGGCGGCTCAATGAGCGCCATTACGGGGCCTTGCAGGGCCTCAACAAGGCACAGACCGCAGCCAAGTACGGCAATGAGCAGGTCCTCGTGTGGCGGCGGAGCTATGACATACCACCGCCTCCCCTGGAGGAGTCCGATCCCCGTTACCCTGGCACCGATCCCCGTTACCAGGGGTTGAGCAAGGTCGAACTGCCGCTGACCGAATGCCTCAAGGACACCGTGGCACGGTTTCTCCCCTACTGGCACGAGGAGATCGTTCCCACAATCCAGAGTGGCAAGAAAGTGATCGTCGCCGCCCATGGCAACAGCCTGCGGGCGCTGGTCAAGTATCTCGACAACATCTCGGACCAGGACATCGTGAGTCTGAATATTCCCACTGGTGTGCCTTTGGTCTACGAGCTGGACGCGCAGCTCAAGCCGATCAGGCACAACTACCTGGGCGATCCCGAGGAGGTTGCCAGGGCGGCGGCGGCCGTGGCGGCCCAGGGGAAGGCAAAATAGAAAGACGTCGACTCCTCTTCGGAAGCTCTCCGCGACCGGGGTCGCAATGGATGCAAGCGTATCGCAAGCTCGGTCCGCCTCAGGATCCGATGCCGGATCGGAGGCGGATTCGATCTGGCACGCGGCACGCGGTCGCTCAGAACAGGGTGTAGATGAACGGTGCAGCCGCCGTGCTCGATAGGAAGATCAGCACACCTAGAAGGAGCATGGTGATCACGATGGGCAACAGCCACCACTTCTTGTTCTGCTTGAGAAACGCCCAGAACTCGCTGAGCAAGCTCTCGCCCTTGTGCTCTGCGGCAGCTTTTTCAAACTCGCTGGTCGGTTTGGCTGATGTCTCGCTCATGGTTGATGAATCGCCCGGAGAGAACGAAGAAGGAAGTGTGGATAAATGTACATCAGAACTGTCTGAAATAACGCCGCGGGTCGGCGGGGATTGTCTTGGGAGACCAGTAGGACTCCAAGCCCGGTTGGCGGGCACGATGAAGCGGGTCGCGACCGATGATCCGGAAGATCAGGCCGATCGGGGTGAACAGTCCATAGAACATCAGCGCGAGGATGATCTGCGAAATCGTCCAGCCAATCGGAAAAGCCAGCACCATCCAGGCCACGTAGATTGGCCGCATGGCTTGAGGCCAGATGATCCCCATTGGGCCGACGACCAGCGCCAGCACGGTCACGGTGGCCGCGAGGTTGGTATGCTCACGGACGATTCCCTCCCAGACGGCCAGGCCGCCGAAACAGGCCAGCCACAAACAGGCAAATTGCCGTAACGTCTTACTTGGCGGATGAAACTGGAGATCAGACCATTGCATGGCAGTTCGTGCTCGAGCCACGGGGGCAATTCTAACAGAGCAATAAGTGATTTGCCTCGTGCAGTCCTGACTTCGGCGTGTCGCCTCTCAATCCAGTTGAAACTGGGCCAGGTACTGGTCCCGGGCCATTGCTCCTGCCTTCCGCGCGGCCGCATCCTTGGTCACCACGACGTCTTCGAGGACGAGGACATCCATGTCTGTGGCCAGGAAACAACGGTAAGCATCCTCGGGGGTACAGACAATCGGCTCGCCGCGGACGTTGAAGCTAGTGTTGACCAGCACAGGACAACCAGTCAAGCGCTCGAAGGCTTCCAGCAGGTGAGTGAACCGTGGGTTGCGTTCCTCATCCACGGTCTGAATCCTCGCGCTGTAGTCAACGTGTGTCACGGCTGGAATCTCCGAACGAACCACGTTGACTCGCTGGCGGAGATCAGGATCCTGATTCATGATTCGTAGTGCCTCGGCACCGATCGGGACACGTCGATCTTGGCGCACAGGAGCAACCAGAAGCATGTAGGGACTTTCGTGACCGGGTTCCAGATCGAACCACTCGGCCGCGCGATCGAGAAGAACGGCCGGAGCAAACGGCCGAAAGCTTTCACGGAACTTGATCTTGAGGTTCATCGTAGCCTGCATCGCCGGCGATCGGGGATCACCCAGGATACTTCTGGCTCCCAGTGCCCGGGGGCCAAACTCCATGCGCCCCTGAAACCAGCCGACTACCTTGCTCTCTGCCAAGTTCACGGCGACATGTTCGACCAGTTCGGTCTCACTTGTAAACCGCTGGCTCTGTGCCCCCTGCCCCGCCAGGAATCGGGAAATCTGATCGGTGCTGTACTGAGGACCCAAGAAACTTCCCTGCTGGGTATCTCGACCTGTCAGTGGGCGTGGCTTTTCCAGAAGCTGGTGCCAGACGAACAAGGCTGCGCCCAGGGCCCCGCCAGCGTCACCGGCCGCCGGCTGAATCCAAAGATCGTTGAAATCCCCCTCGCGCTGTAACCGACCATTGGCCACGCAGTTCAGTGCGACTCCACCGGCCAGAACCAGGTGTCTCATGCCGGTTCGCTTACGGACATGCCGAGCGATTCTGAGCACGACCTCCTCGGTCACGGCCTGGATGCTGGCGGCCAAGTCCATGTGGCGTTGCTCCAGAAGAGATTCAGGGGCCCGGGGCGGACCACCGAAAAGTCGATCAAACCGTCGCCCTGTCATGGTCAATCCCTGGCAATATTGGAAATAATCCATGTTGAGCCAGAAGCTGCCATCGGCCTTCAGATTGATCAGCCGCTCGAGGATCAATTCTTTATAAATCGTTTTTCCATAGGGAGATAAGCCCATCAGTTTGTATTCGCCGCTGTTGACTTTGAAACCACAGTAGTACGTGAACGCCGAATAGAGTAGACCCAACGAATGAGGGAAGGCGATGTGGTCGATCAGTCGAATACGGCTTCCTTCACCAACCCCAAAGGTGGCTGTGCTCCATTCGCCGACCCCATCGAGTGTGACAATTGCCGCTTGCTCAAAGGGGCTGGGGAAAAATGCACTGGCGGCATGGCTCTCATGATGGTCGGTGAAGATCAGACGAGCCTGGGATGGTGCTCCAAGAGCCTGGCGGATCGTACGCCGCATATGCAGCTTGTCTTTGAGCCATAAAGGCATGGCCAGTCGAAAGCTGCGAAATCCGACGGGTGCATGGGCCAGGTAAGTCTCCAGTAAACGCTCGAACTTTGTCAGAGGCTTATCATAAAAGGCGATGTAATCTAATTGACCGGGGGTTAGCCCGCCTTCATTCAAGCAGAACTCCATGGCCTGGGCAGGAAAGGCGGGGTCGTGCTTGATCCGGCTAAAACGCTCTTCCTGTGCGGCTGCTACTATTCGACCGTCAACCACTAGCGCGGCGGCGCTGTCATGATAGAACGCAGACAGACCCAAAATCGCCGTCATGTGCAGTTCCGATTGAACCGCAGGCTATCGCAGGCAGCGCCGAGAATGCCAGGGCTCTGGCGCTGGAGGACGCCGGTGGTCCAGACTCAACTTACGTCCACCGGTGACTTGGATATCAAGTTCGGTGGGGTCATGAAAAATGCGTATCATACCTCAAACCGGGGCTGGCTTACCATGAAAACTTACCAGCGCCTGCAACGCATCGAGCCGGCTCCGCCTGTATCAATTGGTCAACACCGTCTTGAGTGCCTGGTCGGTCTTAGGGAATAATGATCGTCAAGGCGAGGCATTGACCCCCAAGCTTGATCTTCATTGACTCGACAATTGCGATCTTGAGTTTTCGACATGAATAACGCCATCATCGCGGCAACGAACAAAACCAGGGATGAATTGTCAGAGCTTACCAAACCACCCGCCAAGCTCGAGTGGCGCTGGATTGCCTTGATCTGCATGCTTCTGGTCATCTCGGGGGCGATTCGACATTGGCGAGGCTGGCAGTTCCAAAGCCTGTCCAGGGAAAGTGAAATGTCGCCATTCCCGTTGAACGAGTTTCCCAAGGAATTAGGAAGCTGGCGGGCGAAAGAAGGTTCGGAAGCGACCCTCGAGCCTGATATTGCCCGGATTGCCGGTGCAAACGACTATCTGATCCGGACTTATGTCGATGAAAGGAGCGGGGAAAGCGCGCTGGTCATGATCATCTACGGGCTGGCCCACAGGGTCTGGCCGCATGTGCCTGATGTCTGTTATCCCGCCAACGGGCTCAAGCAGGTGAGCCCATCAAACGACATGGATATTCCAGTTCTTGGCACGACGACCAAGGCGCGGTTCCGCATGCAGAGTTTCGCCAGGTACAAACCAGGGGAGAGGGATTATCGGGTAGTCTATCACTCGTTCAAGTACGCTGGCGACTGGGGACTTGACATGGGGAGGAACTGGAAGACCTTTCGCTATCACCCAGGCATGTTCAAAGTTCAGGTTCAGGTTCAAGGCTCAAGCAGCGGACACGAGAGTGAAAACGAGCCGGTGAACCAGCTATTAGAGCAGATTGTGGGTGAAATCGATCGGCGCGTTGCCGAAAAGAGCTGAGAACCAGACTTGAGAGAGAAGGAGGCCGGGTCGCGCAGGCTGCCCTGGAACAATCGACCAGATACGTGGCTAGCTAGTGGTCGTGCCCCGCAATCCGGCAAGAATTCTGGCCACTGTCACAATCATGATCCCCAAGGCGCCGACCAACAAAACGACCAAGACTGCGGGAATGAGATAGAGAGCCAGAATCATCTGAACCAACCTGCAGGCCAGGCTGGGGGTCGTTGATGGTTCAGAACTTCCGGAAAGGGCAGACGTTGAGTTCGTTGATTGGAACCAGGGAACGATTTTTAGCGATCGTAGTTGAGAGCTCATGTCTTCCGGCCCCAATTCGGATTCAGCGAAAAAGAACGTCCGCAGTATCTCCACGCTGATCAATTAAGGAAGTCGTTGAGAACCGTTGATCAGCGACTGACCTGGATCCATGGCGCCGTTAGTAAGCCTAGCACATGCGCCGCTCCGCAGCCATAAGAGGCATAAGATAGCAAAAGGCCGTTTGAGCACAGTTGTCGTCAAGAGAGCCAAGGGCTCGTCTAATAACTTGGGTAACCTGCGTAGTATAATAAACACTATCCGCCTTTTCATCCAATCGGACCTTGAGGGCCGAATAGTGTTGCTTCTGGGCAACGGAGCAAGCGAATTCTTGGAGGATGAGTGTGAGCGGGGTTTTTGATTTGACTAGAGTAAACGAGTTGGATTACAGTTCGACGAAGACCGACCAAAACGAATCCGGCTCAAGAGATCTCCATCATGGGAAGATCGCGGCAACCAAGGTTGCTTCGCTCGATCGCTGGGCGGACGATAGGCAGCGCGAAAGGCTCGAGTGACATCGTCCGCGGCTCGATGAGAATCCTGACCGATACAAAGTTCACCCGGATTGTCGGCAAGAGGACCAGCAGTCTGCGCCGTGGCGGCCATGGGCAAACTGCTTCATTCTCGTTCTCTGACTTTTGATTGAGTAAACGGCACGATGGACACCACAGACAGTCCCAACGCGAACTTACCAGCCCGACTGCCGGCTGCCTCATCCCGGCTGCCGGCTCAGGTCACTGTGGCTCCCCGCGAGCTCACGCCCGCGGCGGCTCCATCACCGATCAATTCCCGGCTGCTTTTCCGCGGGCTGGCGCGCAACTGGTGGCGTATTCTCCTCATCTGGCTGGTTCTTGCGGCTCCATTGACTTACTTAGTCTATCGATATGTTGAGCCAACGTATCAGGCCTACGGGTTGGTCAAGGTCGAATCGAACCAACCCGATCTATTCGGGCCCCCCTCGAGTCATGACGGGCGTAATACTGAACCCACCTATCTCCAAACCGAGATCGAGACGATCAGGAGCAATCCCGTGCTCGATCTCGCGCTCTCCGGCGCCAACCCACCGATCGCGAACCACCCCATGATCAAGAACTCAACCGATCCCAAGACCGAGCTCCTCAAGAAGCTCGATCTTCAGATCATTCCGAACACACACTGGATCCGGGTCGCCATTGAGTCCACGGTCCCGGATGAGGCTCGTGACATTGTCAACGCGGTGATCGACGCCTACTCATTGACAACAGCAGGTGAAGGAGAAGGCACCAGTACTACCAACAAGATGATTGTGAAGAAGGATCTCACGAAAGTTATTGTTCGTGATTTTGAGGAGTACCGGAAACGCCTTGAAAACGACATTAAAGCCTCAAGACAAAAACTGCTTGAGTTCGCCAGAAGAGGGAGCGTCGAATTCCAGAAGCCGAACCTCTTCGCCAAGACCGACGAGAATGAGCAAGCGCCACAGCCATCTTTCAACAGCCAGTCTCTGGAGCAGTACAGAACCATCAAAGACCATTTGATGCAGACCGAGTTTGCGCTCATGGAGCTCGAAGCACGATATGCAGCAAAGCAAGCGGAAATGCAGCAGGCACAGGCGGCTGGTGACAGCCCTGTACTCTCGAACAACGAGCAGCTGCGAGATCAGATCGCTCAGGAATTCAAGCGCGACCCGGAGGTCGCCTCTCTGATTGACCAGATCAAAGCGACAGCAGAAGAGATAGATCACCACAAGGAAGTTGTGCGAAAGGGTGCCGATCCAGCCCGGGTTGCGGCCCACAGGCGGTTGACCAGACTGCACGAGGACTACAACGACCTCTGGAAGACCAAGAGCGAACAGATCCGCCAGCGATTGCTCGTTCCCACGAGTGCTCCGGGCGCACCTGAGCTCGACTCGCTCGCCGAAATCAAGCGCAAAATCGAAACGCTCAAGATCGCCAAGGCCAGGTATACGGAGCTCTACAATAAATTCGAGATCGACAAGCAACATTCACACACCGACACCGTCGAGGCCACCTTCGAGCGAGACGACCTGAACCGGTATTACAACATGTTCGATCAGGTCAACCGCAAGCTTGAACAGTTGAAATTCAACCGGAACCAAGCCGGTATCAGCATCGAGAAGATCGACCCGGCCGAGATCCCCAGGGCCGCGTTTAACAACAAGCGGCAAAAGTACATGATTCTCCTGCCGGTGGCCGTCTTGTTCGCCGTTCTGGGGCTCTTCCTGCTGCTGGAGGTCAGATCCGAGCGAGTGGGCGACCCCGACCTCCTGTCCAGCCGGGTTCAGTCTGAAGTGTTTGCGCTACCGCCATTGCCGACGACCCGGACAACCCGCGAGCTGAGTGGACCGGTGATCGACGACCAGATCGAGCGGTTCATTCAGCGCCTTGATCACTTGCGGTTCGCGGTCTGCGGCGACCAGCAAGGCGGCGACTTGGGCCGTTGTGTGCTCGTGACCAGCGCTGTCGGCGGAGAAGGCAAAACAACGCTGGCCGCTCAACTGGCGGCACGATGTGGCAACGCCGGGATTGCCACCCTGCTGATCGACGCCGATTTGCGGCGAGCGGCGCTTTGCCGGCTCCTGGATGTCGCCGAGGGCCCGGGCCTGAGCGACGTACTCGCAGGCGCCGAGCTCGAAGATGTTGTCATCCACGTGCAAGGGGGGACCTTCGACCTGCTTTGCGCCGGCACACCCGTTCAGGATGCCAGCCGCATCCTCCAGGGGCGGAACTTCCCGATGCTGATTGCTCAATTGCGCCGGCGATACGAACTGATATTCATCGACTCTCCCCCTGTCCTGCCGATTCCCGATGCGCTCGTGCTGGGACGCTGGACCGATGGCGCCTTGCTCGCGGCCCGGTTCGAGGTCAGTCGGTCGCCCCAGGTCGAGCGAGCGCGACGGCAACTCGACAACGCGGGGATTCCCTTGCTCGGTACGGTGATCAACGGAATGCGTTCTTCCGATGCCTACTACGGTCGCTATTCCTTCAGTCGGCAGCGAACATCTCCAGCCAATCCATCCAGCACGATCTAGACTCCTCCTGGTCCCCACCAGCGATCGCGTGTGGGCCCAGGAGCTTGTCGTCGGCCGGAACCATCATCCGGTCCCCTTGTCGCCGCAACAGAAAGCGACCACCAGGATGACCTCTCAGTAGGCTTGGCGGATTGATCTCGTCAGGGCAAAGGCTTATGGGGTGAAAACCAGCGTATATTCCGGACGTGCCACGAAGGTACGACTGGTGAAGCTGGGGAACCTGTTGAAATCATTGGTTGAATCGGAAAAATTTGAAAGTACCTCAGAATTGAAGGGTGGAAGCAACCCACGTGGACGAAGTCTGCGCCTTGCTCCTTTTCTCGGTGACGCGCTGAGCTAGACTTGCAGGTATGGGTCATTACACGCTCGGAAAATGGGTAGAGCCAAATTTTCGACGGCGTGCTGTTTCCCGCCTCTGATCGCAGGATCACAAGGAGTTCATTCTTGGCCCATTTCCCATCCGTCAATGCGAATGAAGCGGCGAGCGGCCGGAACCCGTTGAAGGAGGCAGCCATTTCTGGTCGAGTTTCATCCATCGGGAAGCGGCTTCGAACACTCCCTCCTCGGCTGCTAGCCCTGGCCATTGGAATGGGAATCCTGGGGTGGGCTTACTGGCCGAATTTGCAAGATCTTTTCGCGGTCTGGACCGAGGAGCCAAACTACTCTCACGGCTTGCTGGTGATCCCGATTGCCCTGGCGATCTTCTGGCAACGGCTGAGAGATACACGTATCGACTGGTATGCAAGCCGGGTTCCCTGGTGGAGCTGGATTCCGCTGGTCGCGATTCTGGCGGCGAGGATGTTCGCCTATGAGCGCAACAGCCAATGGCTCGAGACCGCCACCTTGGTGCCAGCAGTTGCCTGCCTGATTCTGGCCATGGGAGGCTGGTCGTTGTTGCAGCGAGGCTGGCCCGCCGTGGTTTTCCTCGTGTTCATGCTGCCCCTGCCCCAGTCGGCCAATAACATGATCGCGCTGCCGCTCCAGCGAATCGCTACCCTGGGCAGTGTTTTCGTGATGCAGTTAACAGGGTTGTGGGCGATCGCCGAGGGGAACGTGATCACCCTTCGTGATCATTCGTTCGGATTGAAGACCCTGGAGGTGGCCCAAGCTTGCAATGGTCTGTCGATGCTCATGACCTTGGCCGCCACGGTTACCGCAACCATCATGTTGGTTCCCCTGGCAAACTGGAAGCGGATCGTGGTACTGGCAAGTGCCATACCGATTGCGCTGGTAAGCAATATCGTGCGGATCGTCGGAACGGGCTGGTGCTATTACCTCATCGACGGGGAGAGAGCCAAGAAACTTGCCCATGACTGGACAGGCATTCTGCTGATGATGCCGCTCGCCTTGATCCTGGTCGGTCTTGAGTTGTTCGTACTGTCCTGGTTGGTCGACGATAGCCAATACTCAGCCGAGGGCATCGACCGACCTATTTTTCCTGGTTTTCCCCAGCAGGCCAACGTCAAGATCAAGCCCAGAATGCCAAGTGATGACGTCTAAGACCAAGGCTCTTACGATCGAGCCCGTTTGGGTTTGGGGACTGCCGTTTGCGCCCATGGGTCTGGCCAAGACGGTCGAGGCCGTCTCGGCTCTGATCGAGAGAGGCCTGCCCACCTTCTTCATCACGGCCAACACCCATTATGCGATGTTGACGGAGGAGAATCCCGACCTTCAGCAGGTGAACGCCCGCGCAGCATTCGTGGTTGCCGATGGTGCTCCTCTGGTTTGGGCCGCCCGGCACCTGCCGGTACCATTGCCGGAGCGAGTCGCCGGATCGGACTTGATCTTCGCACTCAGTGACTTGGCTGCCCGCAAGAGTTACCGAATGTTCTTCGCGGGAGGGTCTCCCGGGGTGGCCGAAGAGGCGGCGCACCGGCTGACTGCGCGTTATCCCGGGCTTCAGGTGGTTGGCATGGCAGCTCCTTCCTTCCGTGAGTTTTCCGCCGAGGACCATGACAAGCTGAGAGCTCAGATCAGGACGGCGCAGCCGCACATCCTGATCGTGGCGGCCACGATGCCTCACGGGGAGCGGTGGCTGTCGGCCCACTTCGAGGATCTCGGGGTTCCGGTGGGGGTGAATCTGGGGGCATCCATCGACTTCGCAGCGGGCCGAATCAATCGGGCTCCACGGTGGATGCAGAAGTCGGGCCTGGAGTGGGCATTTCGCTTGATGCTGGAACCGCGCAGGTTGTTTTCGCGCTATGCTCGCAACGCGCGTTTCCTCTGCGGTCGAGTCCTCCACGACCTGCGTCAGCATTCGACCGGACCCGAGGTGCCGCAACCGACGCCGCCCGTGAACCTGTCCGACTCCCAGAGGTAACCGCGATGATCATCTCCCAGACTCCGTACCGCGTCAGTTTCGCAGGCGGTGGAACCGACTTGCCAGCCTTCTACCGAAGGGAGTACGGGGCCGTCCTGAGCACCACGATCGACCAGCACATGTACGTGACGATCCACCGGCGGTTTGAGCCGACGATCCGGGTCAGCTATTCCCGAACCGAAACGTCCAGCACGCTCGAGGGAGTCCAACACGAGCTCGTCCGCGAGGCAATGCGACAAGCAGAAATTGACGAACCGCTGGAAATCACGACCATTGGCGATGTGCCGGCCGGCACCGGGATGGGCTCGAGCAGCAGTTTGACAGTCGGTTTGCTCAATGCCTTGTACGCCTACCGGCATCGGGTCGTCAGCCCTCAGCTCCTGGCCGAACAAGCCTGTCGCATCGAGATCGACCTGCTCAAGAAGCCAATCGGCCGCCAGGACCAGTACGCAGCGGCTTTTGGTGGAATCAACTACATCCGCTTCAACAGCGATGACACCGTGGACGTCGAGCCACTCCCCTGTCGGGCCGAAACCCTGACCGAGCTGGAACAGCGCACCTTGCTGCTTTTCACCGGCCAGACGCGTGACGCCAACAGGATCCTGGAGCGGCAATCAAGCGGAACAGCCGACCGCATGGAAGTACTCCGCCAGATGCGCGACCTGTCTGCGAAAATGCGGCTAACGTTAACCGGCGAAGGGGACCTCGACCAGTTCGCATTGCTGCTCCACGAGGGATGGGAGCTGAAGCGGTCGCTCGGCTTCGGGATCAGCAACGATCAGGTCAACGAGTGGTATGAGGCAGCCCGGAAAGCGGGCGCCGTCGGCGGTAAACTGCTCGGCGCCGGCGGTGGAGGCTTCTTACTCTTGATCGCCCCTCCGTGGCGGCACCGGGCAATCCGCGAAGCTTTGAATCGCCCTCGAGAGCTTCCATTCCATATCGCTCGACATGGCAGCCGGAATATCTTCATCCACAATTAAAGACAAGTTCCGACCAAGAAACCGCACCATGGCCAAGATTCCGGGACGTGTGAAGGCACTGCTGCTGGCGGGGGGGCTGGGGACCAGGTTACGTCCCTTGACAGACACCGTGCCCAAGTGCCTGGTCCCGGTCCTTGGCCGCCCCCTCCTGGACTTCTGGGTTGATCGCCTGGCGGAAGCGGGGATCGACGAGGCCCGGGTCAACACCCATGCCCTGGCTGACCAGGTTCGCGCTTATATCGCGGGGGTTAATTCCGAAGGATGGGTTCACCTGGTCGAATCGCACGAGCCAGTGCTTCTGGGCTCAGCCGGCACAATTCACGCCAATGCCGACCTTGCCGACCTCGCCGACCAGATCGTGATCATCTATGCCGATAATCTCAGCGACATCGATCTCCGTCCTCTGCTTGACTTCCATCGCTCCCATAAAGACCCGTTTACCATGGTTCTGTTCCGCGCGCCCAATCCCCGGGCCTGCGGAATCGCCCAACTCGATGCCGTGGGACGGATCGTCTCATTCATCGAGAAGCCCGATCAACCCGCCGCCGACCTGGCAAATGCGGGCCTGTACGTGATCGAAGCCAGCGCCTATCGCGAGATCGCCGCACTCAGGGCATTCGACCTGGGATTCGACGTGCTGCCCCGATTCGTGGGGCGAATGCGCGGATGGGTCTGGGGTGGTTATCACCTGGATATCGGCTCTCACTCAGCGCTCGAGCAAGCCCGAGGGGATGCGGTTCGAATCCTTTCGGCTCGTCGCGACCCCCGGACACCGCAACTTCGCCCGGCGGTTTTTCTTGACCGTGACGGCACTCTTATCGAACACGTCCATTACCTCTCCGACCCGGCCCAAGTCCGGGTCTTACCTGGTGCCGCCGAGGCACTCACGCGACTCCGCCGTGCCGGTTTCGTCTGTGTGTTGGTGACCAACCAGTCTGCGATTGGCCGGGGCATGATCACCGAGGCTCGGCTGCACGAGATCCACGTCGAGATGAATCGGCAACTGGCCGAGCGAGGTACTGCCCTTGACGCCATCTACTTTTGCCCGGATGCTCCTGCCGGAGATGACCGAACCGTGATCGAAAACTCCAAACGAAAACCCGGTCCTGGCATGTTGCTCCAGGCGGCGATCGAGATCGGTCTGGAGCTGGCAGATTCATGGATGGTCGGCGATCTGATAAGCGACGTTCTCGCGGGTCTTAATGCCGGATGCAGAAGTATTCTGGTCGCGTCGGGGCAGACCCCACTTTCCGGACTCGAGGCTCACTCTTCAACTGGCAGCTACTTGACGGCGTCGAACTTCGCGGCCGCAGTCGAAATGATTCTGGACCTGCAAGGAACTCAACGATGAAGATTCTCCTGACCGGGGGAGCCGGATACGTCGGTAGTGCTTGCCTCCGCTGGCTGCTCCATCACGGTCATGATCCGATCGCTTACGACAATCTTGTCGAGGGGAACGTGGCGGCCGTGCCCGACGCTTCCAATCGTCTGATCGTGGGTGACATTGCCGAGAGCGATTGTCTTGCCCAGGTGCTGCGGGAGCATCGCATCGAAGTGGTGATGCACTTCGCAGCGCTCGCATCGGTCCCTGACTCGATCGCGGATCCGGAGTCATACTACCGCGCGAACGTCCTGGGAACCAAGAGCGTGCTGGACGCGATGAGAACGGCCGGTGTGCGCAAAATCCTTTTCAGCAGCACTGCCGCGACCTATGGATTCCACTCCGAGATGCCCCTGCGAGAAGATTCGCCCCAGCTTCCCGAGACGCCATACGGTACGACCAAGCTGGCAGCGGAGTGGCTAATCAAGGACTACACCCGAGCCTATGGCCTGGGCTATACCCTGCTGAGGTACTTCAACGCCTCCGGTGCTGACTTCGACGGCGAGCATGGCGAAGACCGCCGCCACGAGAGCCACTTGATCCCCCTGATCTTCCAGGTTGCCTTGGGCCGTCGCGAGAAGCTGCTCATCTTCGGAGGTGATTACCCCACCAGTGACGGAACCTGCGTGCGCGACTACGTTCATACCGAGGATCTCGCCCAGGCGCACCAGCTAGCCGCCGAATCCGTGGAGCCGGGCATGGGCAGAACCTACAATATGGGCTCTGGAACTGGCGTGACGGTACTCGAGGTGCTCCGCGCCTGCGAGGAAGCTGTCGGCCGCCCAATCCCCCATGAAATCGTAGGTCGTCGATCGGGCGACCCGGGGGTACTGATTGCATCGCCGGAAAAGATCGTCCGGGAACTGGGCTGGTCGCCCCGCTTTAGTGATATCCGGGAGATCGTCCTTACCGCCTGGAAATGGCACCAGCGGCATCCCCGTGGATACCGCCAGGATGGCACCTGATGGCTGGTGCACTCGCGCTGGCGGTGGGCCGTCCCTCGTTTGTGCCTGACAATTCTCAGAGAGAAGTTACATATGTCTCTTGCTTATTTGCTCAACTGGTATCCGCAACCAAGTATGACGGCCCTGCGCCGGGAGATGACGGCGCTGGAGGAGATGGGCATACCATTTCACCGGTTTTCACTGCGGCGGTACGAAGGAGATCTGGTCGATGAGAACGACCGAGTTGAGCGAGAGCGGACTCGATCGGTGCTTGACGTCGGCGTGAGCGGGTTTCTAGGGGCGCTGTTTCGAGTGGCCCTGCGACGGCCACGGGCTTTCGCGCGGGCGCTCAAGCTCGCCGTCAAGGTAGGGCGAATTGACGAGCGGGGTCTGGTGCGAACACTGATCTATTTTGCTGAGTCCTGTGTTCTCCTGGAGTGGACGACCGACCTCGGAATCGATCACATGCACACCCACTACGGGACCAATTCCGCGACCGCCGCCATGCTTTGCCGAGTCTTGGGCGGGCCGAGCTATAGCTTCACCATGCACGGTCCGGAGGAGTTTGACGCTCCCCGAGCCAACTGCCTGTGCGAGAAGATCCGGCACGCCAAGTTCGTGGTCGCAATCAGCGAGTTCACCCGGAGCCAACTCTATCGCTGGGCAGATTACCACGACTGGGACAAGATTCAAGTTGTCCATGTTGGCGTCAGCCCGATGTTCCTGGATCGCGGCCCGGTACCCGTTCCGCTAACCCCGCGCCTGGTGAACATCGGCCGGATCGTGGAGCAAAAAGGGCAAGCGATTCTGATCCAAGCCGCAGCCCGCTTGCGCGATCGCGGGCTCGACTTTGAGCTGGCCATCGTTGGCGATGGCTCGATGCGCCGGGAGATTGAGCGGTTGATCGAGCAACTTTGCTTGCAAGATCGGGTACGAATCACCGGATACCTCAGCAACCAGGGAGTCCTTGAAGAACTCGTGGCTGCCCGGGTGTTGGTCTTGCCCAGCTTCGCCGAAGGGTTACCCGCGGTGTTCTTCGAAGCGCTGGCCTTGGGCCGGCCCGTGATTAGCACATACATCGCGGCCCATCCCGAACTTATCGAACCGGGAGTCAACGGCTGGCTGGTTCCTGCCGGTGCTGTCGAACCTTTGGTCGATGCCATGGCTGAAGCTTTGACCTCGGATGTGGCCGTGCTGGAGAAGATGGGACGTGCCGGCGCGACACGAGTGGCAGAGCAACACAACGTATATACCGAAGTTCAAAAGCTCATCGACTTGTTCTTCCCGGGAAGCTCGGGCCAGGTCCAGCAGAGTTCCAGCCCAAGGGCGTCTGCCCCGCGGCGAGACATCATGGTGGTCTCCAGCGGACGCAGCATCAAGAGCGCGTCACGCCACTACGCTTTCGGCACCTTCGCATCAAGTTGTTGATAGAATGTCGTCAGGTCATCCCAGGCTGCCGACTCATTCCAGCCCAGGGTATCGGCATCGGGAATGTCGGTGTTGATTCGAACCCGCGGCTCGGGGAAATCACTCTGTTGCTTCAGCTCCACCAGGCAGGGTAAGTTCAGCCGCGGCCGCATCTCCTGGGCCATCCGGAGAGTGAATGCCCCCTGGCTCTCGATGTATCCACTGGGATTGATCCTGGTAAATCCGGGGGTGGCCTCCAGACGTTGAGCGAACCGGGAATAAGCCTTCGCCAGCAATGAGACATGAATGTTGTCCCGGACGTAGGCAGGGCTGGAGCATGACGGGGTTCCTCCCGCCATCCAGGTTTTCATCAGGTAAGCGGTAAAGCGAGGTTCCTCATATGGGCCAAAGGGATTGGGAATCACGAACTTGCCGAG
Organism: Planctomycetaceae bacterium; assembly: GCA_019237095.1. GTDB lineage: Bacteria > Planctomycetota > Planctomycetia > Isosphaerales > Isosphaeraceae > Aquisphaera. Next base: position 3,382 of record JAFAHT010000277.1, on the reverse strand, counting down.
ACTCAGGTTAGCCTGGGCACAATAGTAGCGAAACACCCGCGCGGTCAGCGCTTTGGACAGCCCATAGGGAGAAAAGTCAGGGAGCCCTTGAGAGCCTGCGCCTTCGCCGCCTTCGAAGACGCTGCCAGTGAGCAAGATCCTGGAGCAGCCTGCAGACTTGAGGGAATCGAGCACGGCAGGCAGATTATGTGTGTTATTTTGAACTGCGCCGATCGCATCGAAGCCAGGGCTCTTGTAGTTGGTTACGTCGGCGGCGTGGTGGCAGAGCAAGTCCCAGCTTCCTGCTCCGACCAGGGTCAAAAACGAGGCATCGCCGAATGAGCAGCCATGAACAGGGCGGCAAAACCGGGAAGCGATCATGACCCTTTGGCGCCGGACATCATCGGCATAATCCTCGGCGCGCTTGCGAAAGATCGCCGTGACCTCGTGACCGGCGGCGGCCAGTTCCTGGATGAACCAGAATCCCGTGAACGAACTGCCACCTGTGAAGAGAATTTTCATGATCCTGTTCCCTGCTCAGGCAGGAAGGTGCCAGGTTGGGTCGAAGTCGCGTTGGTTGGCATCCTTGTCAGAGAGCACAACAGGAGCCAGGGGCCACGAAAGGCTGAACCTGGGATCATTCCAGCGGACGCCCCGCTCGCATTCCGGGGCGTAGGACTCATCAACGAAATAAAAGGCCTCGGTAGCATCGGCCAGCGTGATGAAGCCGTGCCCGAAACCCTTGGGAACGTACATCATCCGGCGGTTCTCGGCGGACAGCTCGGCTCCGAAGCTTTGTCCGAAGGTGGAAGAACCCGGTCGTAAGTCGAGGATGAGGTCGTAAAGTGCCCCACGGATGCATCGCACCAGCTTGGTCTCGGACCTGGGTGCAAGCTGATAGTGCATGCCGCGAAGAGTGCCCTTCTGAGCGCTGAGCGAGTTGTTGACCTGGACAAAGCGGGTCACAAGCTGGTGTGCAGCGAACTCTTTTTCGCAAAAGGCCCGGGCGAAGAAACCCCGGTCGTCGCCGCGCTTTTCCAGGTCGATCAAGAACGCGCCCGGGATGGGTGTCTCGGTGAAGATCATGATGGCCTCGTGTTAGTCGAGCAGATGAAACCGATTCTGGAGCGTGCGCAGTCGGACGAACTGATTTCCCTCGAAGTCCTGCTTGCCAAAACCATGCTCGACCATCCTGCGGTGCAGTTCCTCCATCCCAGTGGCGAGGTTGTACTGGAGCTTGAAGTCAGGCAGAAGCTGGTAGAGCAGGTCGAAATTGACGCGGTAGTTGCGGGGGTCGGCGCCGACCTCGCCGGTGTAGGTGATCTTCGCCGAGGGAATCAGCCGCTGGACTTGGTTGCCCACATCGCGAACCTGATAGTTCTCGCTGTTCGCCCCGATGTTGATAGCCTTGTTGTGGACAGCGGCCTTGGGGGCGGCAGCCAGAGCGAGGAACGCGCGGGCAATGTCGCGACAGTGGATGAGCGGACGCCAGGGAGAACCATCCGATTGAATGCGAATTTCGCCATAGGCCAGGGCCGAACCCAGCAGGTTGTTGACGACCAGATCAATGCGGAGCATTGGTGAGTGGCCATAGGCCGTGGAATTGCGGAGGAAGACCGGAGTGAACGAGTCATCGGCCAGTCTGGAGACGACCTCTTCCGTTTCGATCTTGGACTGAGCATACGCGGTCAGCGGGTTGAGTGGGTCATTCTCGTCAAGGTCGAGCTTTTCTCCCTGGCCGTAAACGGAGCAGCTTCCAGCGAACAGGTAGCGCGGAACGCGTGCTTGCTTGGCAACCTGTGCGAGGCGGATCGAGGCATCACGATTGACCTCGAAGGTAGTCTGGGCGTTCAGCGCCCCCATCGGGTCATTGGAAATCGCCGCCAGGTGCATCACGCAATCGCAGCCATCGAGGTCGTTGGCCTCGATCTTGCGGACATCCTTGACAAGCTCCCTGTCGGGTTTGACCATGGGCTCCCAGTTGCATCCCTCAAAGAGATTGAGATCGCAGCCGACGACGCTGTGACCTTCCTGCTTGAGGAGATCGACAAGGTGAGATCCGATGAAACCTAGATGGCCGGTGACGAAGACTTTCATGGGATATCACTATCCGAGGTTAGGAAGGAAGGAATCGACGACTCAGACGGCCCAGGATGCCTGTCCGGATGCCCAGAGCTTGTTCAGGTGTTCCAGATCGCGCTGAGTGTCCACGCAGGCCCAGAAACCGCGGTGTTGGAACATGCTGAGCTGGCCATCGCGCGCCAGTCGGACTAGCGGGTCGCGCTCGAGGACGCAACTCTCGTCGGGGGAAAGATAGGACAGAAAATCGCGGTGGAAGAAGAAGTAGCCGCCATTGATCCAGTTGTCGGCAAAGTCGGGTTTTTCGCTGAATTCCTCAACCTTGGCCGCCTCGACTTTGAGCTCACCAAACCGCGAGGGGGGGTTAACTCCCAGGACGGTGCCCTTTCGCCCCTGCTCGAGATGAAACCGGAATTCCTCGCCGAGGTTGGCGTCGGTCACGCCGTCGCCGTAAGTGACGGCGAAATGACGGGCATCGCCAAGATACTTGGCCGCCGCACGACTGACGCGGGCTCCCGTCATGGCCAGCTCGCCGGTGTAAGCCAGGGTTACCTCCCAGTTATCCTCGTGGTCGATCGAGTGAACCGTCTGGCTGTTCGTCATCAAGTCGATGGTGAAGTCACTGTTCATCGTGGCATAGTTGAGAAAATATTCCTTGATGACCTCCGCCCTGTAACCGAGGCAGAGGATGAAGCGGTGAAAACCGTGATGGGAATAGGTCCGCATGATGTGCCAGAGGAGGGGACGATTGCCTACCGGGACCATGGGCTTGGGGCGAACCTCTGTTTCCTCGCGCAGCCGCGTGCCCAAGCCACCGCAAAGAACAAATACGGGTATATCCGAAACCTTGTCTGGCATTGATCTCTCCCTGCGGACGAGCTGAGCCACCCGACTTTCCTTGGCACCAATGCTGTCGATGGAGTGGGCGTTAGCTCATACAATGCTTTATTACAATCAGAAGGCCCACGACAAAACTAGTATAGAGCAACGCGGTCAGGTTTGACAAATGCTCTTAGAGGTTATTTTCATGAAACTCTTCGTTGTGGTGCTGTGTTATCGCGTGCCCGATCTGACAATTGAATGCCTGCAATCCCTGAAGAAGGAAGTCGGTCGGGTCCCGAATACCAGGGTCGCTGTCTGCGAGAACGGGTCGGGAGGCGATGCGGCCGAACGACTAAGCCGCGCTATTGACGAGCAGGGCTGGAACTCCTGGTGTGAACTCACCGTAGTCCATCCTAACCGCGGATTCTGCGGGGGCAACAATCTGGTGATCCGGCCGGTGCTCGAGTCGGACGATCCCCCTGAGTTCATGCTGCTCCTGAAC
>JAFAHT010000273.1 GCA_019237095.1 Planctomycetaceae bacterium | reverse complement strand
CAACGTCTTGCGACTCATCAGGTGCGTCAGGTCCGGCGCATAGTCGCCCCGCGCGGGAGTGCCGCGCACCCGATGACAGTTGACGCACGACTGGCCGAGGAAGGTGGACCGCCCGGCCCGCACGTCGGGGTGCTCCACGGCCGGCTTCCGCTCGTTGGCCAGCCAGGCCTCGAAGTCGCTCGGGGACTCGACGACGACCCGGATGAGCATGTTGGCGTGCTGGGTGCCGCAATACTCGGCGCACTGCCCGAGGTACAGGCCGGGCTTGTCGGTCTGGAACCACATGCTATTGGTGCGACCCGGGATCAGGTCGGTCTTGCCGCCCAACCGGGGAACCCCGAAGCTGTGGCACACGTCCGCGGACTTCAGGGTCAGGTAGACAGGCCGGGGTACGCCCTTCTCGCCGGCCGGGATGTGCAGTTCGTTGGCCGTCGTGAAGCCCAGCTCCCGGCCGTTATAACGGTCGTAGGTGTATTCCCACCACCACTGGCGGCCGACCACCGTGACGAAGAGCGTATCGTCCCCCTCGCGAGGCTGGGGCGGCGGGACGTTCACCTCCCAGAGGGTACGGGCCGAGACGAGCGCCAGGACGAAGACCACCAGCGCCGGCGCCGCCGTCCAGGCGATCTCGATCGGCTTGCTCCCGTAGACCTGGGGCGGCTCGATCTCGCGCTTCACGCTCTCTCCCGCTCTCTCGGGGGGAAGGGCGGTGCCGGCCGCGGCACGGCGCCGGAAGCGAACGATGGAATAAATGAGGATTCCTTCGACCGCAATGAAAATGAACCCGGTGATGGCCAAGACCAGGACGGACAGGCTGCGGATCGACTCGGCCGGCGGGGAGGCCGGGTCGAAAATCGATGTGCTTTGGGCCAGGAGAATCACTGCGGCCGCTCCTTTCTTTCCCCGCCGGCTCCGTGCGCGGCGTTTATTCTATCCGTGCGGAATGCCGTCCAGCAACTCATCTCGGTCACCTCCTGGTAACACCGGAATGCGTTCCTGCGTTCTGGTCGAATGGTCTGTCATCCGTCACCCCAGCCCAGGGCCAGTCTCCCCCTTTACTTGGAGGCGGGTTTTTCCCGGTGTCCGCCAAACTGGAATCGCATGGCGGAAAGCAGTTTGTCCTGGAAATCCGCCTCGCCGCGCGACGAGAAGCGCTCATAGAGGGCCGTGGTAAGAACGGGCACAGGTACCGCCTCGTCGATGGCGGCCTTGATTGTCCACCGCCCCTCGCCCGAGTCCGAGACCCGGCCCGCGAATCCCGAGAGCTCCTCATCCGCGGCCAGGGCAGTCGCCGTCAGGTCGAGCAGCCACGAGGCGATCACGCTGCCGCGCCGCCACACTTCGGCGATGTCACCGACGTTGAGGTCGTACTGGTAGAGCTCGGGGTCGTGCAAGGGCGTCGTTTCCGCGTCGATCTCGTGTGGTCGCTTACCAATGTTCGCGCTGCGCAAGACAGCCAGTCCCTCGGCATAGGCGGCCATCACGCCATACTCGATGCCGTTGTGCACCATCTTCACGAAGTGCCCGGCTCCCGAGGGCCCACAGTGCAGGTAGCCCAGTTCGGCGGTCCCGTCGATTTTGTCTCGCCCCGGGGTGCGTGGGATTTCGCCCATGCCTGGCGCCAGAGTCTTGAACACCGGGTCCAGGCGCTGCACCGCCTCAACCGGACCGCCAATCATCATGCAGTAACCACGCTCCAATCCCCAGACTCCCCCGCTGGTCCCGACGTCGACGTAATTGATCTCCTTCGGCGCGAGCTCCCTGGCACGGCGGATGTCGTCCACGTAATAGGAATTACCGCCGTCGATCAGGATGTCTCCTGCCTCGAGATGGGGCAAGAGGTCGGCGATGGTCTTGTCGACAACGGCCGCGGGGACCATGAGCCAGATCGCTCGAGGCTTGTCCAGTTGCTTCACGAAGTCTTGCGGCGACGAGGCTCCGGCCGCCTTTTCCTTGACCAGCTCTTCCACCGCCTTTGGCGACACGTCGAAAACCACGCACTCGTGGTCTGCCTTGAGAAGCCGTCGCACCATGTTGGCGCCCATTCGGCCCAGTCCGATCATTCCCAGTTGCATGGCTGGCTCCCTTACCAGAGCAGGATGCTTTCAACAAGTCCGGGGATCATCGTGCGAGATTCTTGAGCTTCCGGTAACGGCGGATCAGGTTGTTCGTTGAACTATCGTGGGCGAGGTTGGGTTCAACCTTGCTCTCGAGTTCCGGGATGATGCGCTGGGCTAGCACCTTGCCCAGCTCGACACCCCACTGATCGAACGAGTCGATGTTCCAGATGGTGCCCTGGGTGAAGACGCTATGCTCGTACAAGGCAACAAGCTTGCCGAGCGTTTCCGGAGTGAGTCGTTCGGCCAGGATGGTGTTCGACGGCCGGTTGCCCTCGAAAACACGGTGGGGCACGAGCCAATCCGGCGTGCCCTCGGCCTTGACCTGCTCGGGCGTTTTGCCGAAGGCCAACGCCTCGGTCTGCGCGAAGACGTTCGCCATCAACATATCGTGGTGCCGGCCGAGGGGGTTGAGCGTTTGGGCGAACGCGATGAAGTCACACGGGATCAGCTTGGTTCCCTGATGAATCAACTGGTAGAACGAGTGCTGGCCGTTGGTCCCGGGCTCGCCCCAGTAGATGGGACTGGTCTGATAGGCAACTTCTGTCCCATCGAGCGTGACGTGTTTGCCGTTGCTCTCCATCGTCAACTGCTGCAAATAGGCCGGGAATCGTTTCAAGTACTGCTCGTACGGCAGGACTGCAACGGTCTGCGCGCCGAAGAAGTCGTTGTACCAGATGGCCAGCAGACCCAAGAGCACCGGCAGGTTGCGCTCGAACGGCGCGGTGCGGAAGTGCTCGTCCATCTGATGGAAGCCGTCGAGCAGGGCTCGAAAGTTGTCCGGCCCGAGCGCAAGCATGGTCGACAGGCCGATCGCTGAATCCATGGAATAACGCCCGCCGACCCAGTCCCAGAACTCGAACATGTTGGCGGTATCGATGCCGAATTCGGACACCTTCGCGGCATTCGTCGAAACCGCGACGAAATGCTTCGCCACGGCTTTTGCGTCGTTGCCAAGGCCCGTCAGCAGCCAGTCGCGCGCGCTCTGAGCGTTCGTCATCGTCTCCAGCGTCGTGAACGTCTTGGACGAGACGATGAACAGTGTTTCCGCGGGATCGAGGTCGCGGGTCGCTTCCACCAGGTCGGTGCCGTCGATGTTGGAAACGAACCGGAACGTCGTGGCCCGGTCGCTGTACTGCTTGAGTGCCTCGTAGGCCATCACGGGCCCAAGGTCGGAGCCGCCGATGCCGATGTTGATGACGTTGCGAATGCGCTTGCCGGTGTGGCCTTTCCAGGTTCCACTGCGCACCCGGTTGGAGAAGTCCGTCATCTTGTCGAGGACGGCACGGACCTGAGGCACCACGTTTTCGCCATCGACGACGATCGATGCCCCTTTCGGGGCGCGCAAGGCCACATGCAGGACGGGCCGGTTCTCCGTGACGTTGATCCTTTCACCCCGGAACATGGCGTCGATCCGCGCTCTCAGGCCGGATTCCTCTGCCAGTTGCAGGAGGAGCTTGAGGGTTTCGTCGGTGATGCGATTCTTCGAGTAATCGAGGTAGATGCCCATGGCCTCAACCGTCAACCGCTCGCCTCGGTGGGGATCATCCGCGAACAGCTTTCGAAGGTGCAAATCCCCAACCTCATGAAGGTGAGCTGCCAGTGCCTTCCAGGCCGGGCGTCTCTTGAGTGACTTGATGCTGGCCGTCATGTGCTTTCCTTTCTTTTCCTTTTCGTTATCCCAACAGACCGCGGCTGGTGCCAGAGGACTCCAGCGCGTTGTTCACGATTCGCTGGGCCTCGCTCACAATAGTGTCCAGGTGGGTCTGGTCTCTGAAGCTCTCCGCGTAGATCTTGTAGATGTTCTCCGTGCCGGAAGGCCGGGCCGCAAACCAGCCGCTCGTGCTCACGACTTTGAGCCCACCGATCGGTGCGTTATTGCCCGGGGCGCAGGTCAGCTTGGCCGTGATCGGCTCGCCGCCCAGCCTTGACTCCGTGACAGCCTCGGGTGACAATTTCTGAAGCCTTGCCTTTTGCTCGGGCGACGCCGCCGCGTCGATTCGTGTGTAGTAGGGAATGCCGAATTCCGCCGTCAATTCGTTGAAGTGCTCGCCCGGATCCATGCCAGTTCGCGCAGTGATCTCAGCCGCCAGCAGGTCCATGATCGGGCCGTCCTTGTCTGTCGTCCACACGGTGCCGTCGCGTCGCAGAAAGCTCGCCCCGGCACTCTCCTCACCACCGAAGCAGCACGAACCGTCGAACAGGCCCGGCGAAAACCACTTGAACCCCACCGGCACCTCACACAGCCGACGGCCGAGCTTGTGCACCACCTGGTCGATCATGCTGCTACTGACCAGCGTCTTGCCGACCACGGCCTGCACTGGCCATCGGGGACGATGGGTGAGCAGGTAGCCGATGGCGACAGCCAGGTAGTGGTTGGGGTTCATCAGCCCCACCGAGGGTGTGACAATGCCGTGCCGGTCGGAGTCAGGGTCGTTGGCGAAGGCGACGCGATACTGATCCTTAAGGCCGACGAGCCGGGCCATCGCGTACGGGCTGGAACAGTCCATGCGGATCTTGCCGTCGTGATCGACTGTCATGAACGAGAAGGTCGGATCGACCTTGGGGTTCACCACGTTGATATTCAAACCGTAGATCTCGTTGATGGGTTCCCAGTAGTGCAAAGCCGCGCCGCCAAGCGGGTCGACGCCCAGCTTGAGGCCGGCGGCACGGATGGCGTCCATGTCGATGACGTTCCGCAGGTCGTTGACGTAGGGAAGGACGAAGTCTTCCTCGTGCGTGTTCCCCGCCTTGATGGCCATCGAAAACGGCATGCGTCTGACGCCGGCATTGCCGGTTTTCAGCAGCTCGTTGGCCCGGTTTTCGATCCACTTCGTCACGTCGGTGTCGGCGGGACCGCCGTTGGTTGGGTTGTACTTGAAGCCGCCATCCTCGGGGGGATTGTGCGACGGCGTGACGACGATGCCGTCGGCAAGCCGATCGTTGCGGCCTCGGTTGTAGACGAGGATGGCTCGCGAGATGACGGGCGTCGGGGTCACGCCGTCGCCGCGCTGGATGATCGTTTCCATGCCGTTGGCCGCGAGAACTTCAAGCGCCGTGCGCTGCGCCGGGCTTGACATCGCGTGGGTATCTTTTCCCATGTAGAGGGGACCATTTTTGCCCAGGCCACGGCGATAGTCACAGATTGCCTGGGTGATTGCCAGGATGTGGGCCTCGGTGAACGTTCCGTGCAGCGGTGTGCCACGGTGTCCGCTCGTGCCGAAGCTGACTAGCTGACTGGGGTCGCCCAGATCGGGGCTACGCTCGAAATACTCCCGTTCGAGCAAGGCGGGGTCGACCAGCATCTCTTTGGGGGCCGGCTTACCCGCGAGAGGGGAGATCGCCACGTGGGTCTTCCTTTCATTAAAACCAGGTGCCGCAAAGCGATCGGGACTGGCACTGGTCGGCTAGGGGGCACTGGTGGACGCGGGACACGGCTCCGCTGGCCGGGTTTTCTTTCCATGGGAACGGCCGATTCGGCGTCGCAAGAGAAGGCCAGTCGCGGTTCTTTCTGCCACGAGGGTGATGGAACAAATCGCGCCCTTGGATGGACCCACAGCCCTCATCCTTCTTCAGGGTGGGGCCATCGTCGAGCGAGTATTCTACCATGTCTAATGTGACGCCAGGAATCGTCCATCTCCAGTTCTGCGACACGATTTCGCTCTTGCCGGGAAAGGGTAAGGCAACCGCCGTGCCAAGGGTGAGGCGAGGTTGGCCGACGACCACATACTGATTCGCCCGACATTATCGCGATCTGCCTTCTGGCATCGACTGGGGGTGCGCGGTAAAAAGGATGCCTGTGATACTCTGCCGGGCCGATGAGGCGGCCAGGGTACCATGTTTCTCTTCTTATCAGGGCCGTAACTATGAAGGTCCACGAGTATCAGGCGAGGGAACTGCTGGAGCAGGCAGGGGTCGCGGTCCCAAGAGGGGTCGTGGTGACAGCACCTGTCGAGGCGGCCAAAGCCTATGATGTGCTGGGCGACGGTTTGATTGTCGTCAAGGCTCAAGTTCACGCCGGCGGCCGGGGCAAGGGGGTCGCGGTCGGCCCCGAGATCGATCGTGACCTCGCGCTGGCCATCGCCAGCGGCAAGAAACCCCGGCCCGACGGCATGGCCAAGGGGGTTCAGCTCGTCAAGTCGGCCGCGGAAGCTCAGAGCGCAGCCGCCAGTTTGCTGGGCAAGACGCTGGTCACCTACCAGACCGGCGCTCTTGGACAAACGATCTCCAAGGTGCTGGTCACGGCCGGCCACAAGATCGCTCGCGAGCTCTACCTTGGCATGGCGATCGACCGCAACCTCAAGTGCCCCGTGCTCATGGCCTCGACCGAGGGAGGCGTCGAGATCGAGACAGTTGCCGCCAAGACCCCGGAGAAGATCCATCGCGAGCCGATCGACGTGGGTGTCGGCCTAGCCGATTTCCAGGCCCGCAAGGTCTGCAAGGCGCTGGGGCTTACCGGACCGACAGCCAAGAAAGGCGCAGTGTTCCTCAAGAACTTCGTCAAGCTATTCATCGACAAGGATGCCTCGCTGGCCGAGATCAACCCGCTGATCGTCACCGACAGCGGCGACGTCCTGGCGCTCGACTGCAAGATCAACTTCGACGACAACGCGGTCTTTCGCCACCCCGACGTGGCGGCAATGCTCGACGAGTCCGAGGAAGACCCGGCCGAGTTGCGAGCCGCGCGTACCGGGCTCTCCTACGTCAGCCTGGACGGCGACATCGCCTGCCTCGTCAACGGTGCGGGGCTGGCCATGAGCACCATGGACCTGATCAAGTACCACGGCGGTGAACCGGCGAACTTCCTCGACGTCGGTGGCGGAGCCGACAAGGACCAGGTGCTCGAGGGGTTCCGAATCCTGCTCTCCTCACCGAATGTCAAGGCCGTGCTGGTCAACATCTTCGGCGGCATCATGCAGTGCGATATCATTGCCGCTGCGATCCTGGCTGCCTACGACGAGATCGACTTCCGAGTTCCCCTGGTCGTCCGTCTCGAGGGGACCAACGTCGACCTCGGCAAGGCGCTTCTGGAGAAGAGCGGCCGCAAGATCGTCACGGCGGACGGGCTCACCGACGCGGCCCGTAGAGTCGTCGCCGCGGCAAGAGGGAGTGCGGCCTAGGTTCTCTGAAGTGTTCCCCTGGTGACATACCATGACTGCCGCGGTCTCCGCTCGACTTCGTAATGAGGCACTTGCACTCCTGGACAAGCGGGGCTCAATCCTTGATGTTGCTCGCGAACTATCGCAATTGATGCGGCAACGTGGGATTCCGGGCGTCGTCATCGGGGGAATCGCGGTGGTACTTCATGGTCACGTACGGACGACCAGGGACATCGATGTCTTCGTCGAGCAGTCGCTTCAGCCCTTCGTCGAACTCTTGGTCGCGAACGGGTTCGCCCTCGATTCCCAGAAGAAGGAGTTTGTTCGCGATGGTGTCCCCATTCATCTGGTCACTATTGACCAGTTGAAGCAGCCACCCAGGAAGACCGTCGAGATCGAGGGGATTACGACGGTTTCGCTTGAGGACCTGATCGAGATCAAGCTGCGCAGTGGTAGCTCAAACGTTCTGAGGGCTCAGGATCTGGCCGATGCCATCGGCCTGATCCGTCATCACCGATTGACGGGAGAGTTCGCACGCCATCTCGACAAATCGCTCCGGCCAACGTACCGCAGGCTCATCAAGGAAATGAAGCGAGAAGCGCGAGGCTGAAGGGATTTTCATTACAAGCAGCGACTTCACAGCGGCGGCACGGTCGATCGCCCGAGACTCCGACAAGAAGCCGGTCGAATTGATTTCTGGGAGGGATATCGTGCAGCGAAAGAGACGGATCAGACCATGAGCGCGAAATACACGGCGGTCGTGCGGCGCGACAGACAGTGGTGGATCGGCTGGGTCGAGGAACTCCCGGGGGTCAATTCCCAGGGCAAGACACGAGAAGAACTCCTTGACAACCTCCGCTCTGCCCTGACAGAGATCCTGGAGATCAATCGCTCCGAGGCAGTGGCCGCGATGGAAGGCGACTATGAGGAAGTGAGTATCGAGGTGTGAAGCGGCGAAAGTTGATTTCCCACCTTCGGGCGAGCGGCTGTGTCCTCATCCGTGAGGGAGCCAAGCACTCCTGGTGGGGAAATCCAACGAATGGTCGTCGTTCGTCGGTCCCAAGGCATACCGAGATCAGCGATCCATTGGCCAAGAAAATCTGCAACGACCTCGACATCCCAAAACCATGACACCCCGGTGTGCAGCCCACACCCGACAGGACAAGCATTATGAGTATTCTCGTCAACAAGAACACGCGGCTGATCTGCCAGGGAATCACCGGCAAGGCTGGGGCATTTCATTCCGAGCAGTGCAAGGACTACGGCACGAACCTGGTGGGGGGTGTCACGCCCGGACGCGGCGGCGAGACAGCCCTGGGGGTTCCCGTGTTCGACACCTGTGCCGAGGCGGTCAAGGCCACCGGCGCCAACGCCACGATGATCTTCGTGCCGGCCGGCGGTGCCGCCGACGCCATCATGGAGGCCGCCGACGCCGGGATCGCGGTGATCGTCGCGATCACCGAGGGAACGCCCGTGCTCGACATGGCCCGCGCCCTGGCCTTCCTCAAGGCCCATCATCCGGCCGCGCGGCTGATCGGCCCCAACTGCCCGGGCGTGATCACCCCGGGCGAGTGCAAGATCGGCATCATGCCAGGATATATTCACAAGCCGGGTCGAGTCGGCGTCGTCAGCCGATCGGGCACCCTGACCTATGAAGGGGTCTGGCAGCTCACCAACCTGGGCATCGGGCAGAGTACCTGCATCGGCATCGGCGGCGACCCGGTCAATGGCACCAGCTTCGTGGATGTCCTGGCCCTGTACGAGGCCGATCCTGACACCGACGCTGTGCTCATCATGGGCGAGATTGGCGGCAACGCCGAAGAACAGGCCGCCGAATTCAAAGCTTCCGGCAGGTTCACCAAGCCCATGGCCGCCTTCATCGCCGGCCAGACAGCGCCTCCTGGCAAGCGAATGGGCCACGCCGGTGCCATCATCTCGGGAGGTTCAGGAAAGGCCGCAGACAAGATCGCAGCGCTCGAGGGCGCCGGAATCCGCGTGGCCAGGAGCCCGGCCGACATGGGCACGACCCTGAAGGCCGCTCTTGGCAACTAGGCCTGGCCACACAGATTTCAAGACTGCGGAGACAGAGGGCCAATTCGGGTTGTCCTTCCTGGAGCGTTCTTTCCGATTTTCCTTGGAAAGTCATGTCCCAGCCGTCGAACCCCTGGACGACCCTGAGCAGCCGCGTGGTGTATGAGAACCCGTGGATCCGGGTACGCGAGGACCAGGTGTTGCGGCCAGACGGGCAGCCGGGCATCTATGGGGTCGTCGAGTTCAAGAACCGCGCCGTCGGCGTCTTGCCTGTCGATGACGAAGGGTGCATCTGGCTGGTCGGGCAGCATCGCTACCCTGTGAACAGCTATTCCTGGGAGATCCCTGAGGGAGGCAGTCCCCAATCCGAGACACCCGAGGAGACGGCGCGCCGCGAGCTCAAGGAGGAGACGGGCCTCTCTGCCGGCGCGCTGGAGTTGATCAGCACCGCCCATCTATCCAACTCGGTCTGCGACGAGATCGCTTACATCTATCGGGCCACGGAGCTCGCGCACGGCCAGAGCATGCCCGAAGGGACCGAGAAGCTACACGCGAAGCGAACGACGTGGAACGAAGTTTGGGCCATGCTCCAAAGGGGCGAAATCACCGATTCCATCACTGTAGTGGCCCTGCTGTACGAGGCAGTGCGGAGACTGCAAGGGAATTGAGTGGGTGTGAAGTGAAAAAACCCGCCTCCGTGCGGGTTGGAGGTGGCTCGGCAGGAGACTCTTGGGTTGGGGGCTAGCTCAGAGCGGTCGGCTCAGTAGACCTCCAGACCGGGCCGCCGGGCCACTCGCCAGGAAGTGGGCACAGCGCGGCGGGCGGTTGCCTCGTCATCGCGAGCGCCGGGCTTGGCGGCAACAATCGCCTCGATGGGGAAATGCCTGCCCGGGCAGACGGTCGGAGTCGCCGCGATGTGCGCATGGGTCTCGACGTGGCTCCGGGCAATGCCATAGCGCGAGCTCAGGTAAGCGATCAGTGCCTTGGCCGCGGCGACCTGTCGGGGTGTGGGTGGCTCCTTGTCCAGGTCGCCGACGAAACAGATGCCGATGCCATACTCGTCGAGCTCCGCATTCTTGGCATTGCGGCAGTGCACTCCGTGCTTCTGGTTGACCCATCGCTGCGCGACCTCGATCTGGCCATCTTGACTGCCCGTGCCGTTGCCGATCACGAAGTGGTAACCGCAGCCATCATAGCCCAGAACCTTGCGGTGCTCATGGTCGATCTGATCGTAGTTGCCCGTGGAATTGGCACTGTGGTGCAGGACGATGTACTTCCAGGGTCGGTCGGCCTTGCTGGGATAGAAGAGCTCGTTGCCCCCCGACTCGCCGAAGTAAGGATTCAGTCTCTGCTGGGCACTTGCCTGGCGCACCGGGCGGCTTGCCGACGTGGTGCGGACACCATCAGTCGTGTTCATGGACGATGGTGTCGATGAGCCCGGCCCTTGAAGCACCGGCGGTTTCGCTGGTGCGGGTGATGGCGGGACTTGAGAGCCCCGCGGTCGGGTTGATTGCGAGGGGATCATGTCGGTATCGGGCTCATCGCCGATCACCGCCTTGGGAGCCCGTTCGGGAAGTACGTTTCGCTGTGAAGACCGGGCTGAGCCGGCCGGTGAGCCGAGCGACGGGACCGTTGATTCGGTTGAGCCCGCCGGCTCGCCGGTCGCCGGTTCGGACGGCAATACTCGAGGCGCGGCGCCCGTGCTGGCACCCGCGGCCGGCTCGGTGACGATCGCGCTCGAGCCGGCACCCGGACCGCAATTGGTGCATGGTGCCGCTGCGGCCGCGGGCACGCTGTACACGGGACGTAGCGACTCACGATGGTGACTACAGCCGGCCGTTGCCAGCAGCGCCTGCGCGACAATTGCGATCAGCCAGGGTCGGCGCGGGCGCAGCGCGATCCGGGCCATGAATTTCAGGGCCATGTTCCATCTCCTTGCCAGGGTTGAACTTGTTCCCGACATCCCGGGTCGGGCCCTCATCATCCGTGGATCGCAATCGCGGTGCCGAACGGAAGGCTGATCATCCACGGCGAGGGTTTCAATTTCCTGACCTTCGCCTCAAGTCTACACGCCAATTGGACGATAGGCGGCCGCAGGCGGGAAATTGTAAGTTTTTTTTCAAGTCAAGCCGTCACCATGCCGCAAACCCTTGTGGTCGTTCTTACCAAAAGACTTGTAACTTCTGTATCTGCGTAGAAGTCGGCGGTTCTTGAACCGTCTGAGTCTTCCACGACCGCCGCGCACACGTTATTCTCATCGAAAAAACCAAGTGACACGGGCCCCCGAACATGCGGTGGGCTTTTTTTGTTCAGAAAGCCGGGAAGGCAGCCTGGGTTAGTGCCTTCAGAGCCCGGATCATGAGGCGGCGGTCGGAGAATCCCATCCATGCCTGCGTATCACCCTCAGCGCATCGAGCCCAAGTGGCAAGTCTACTGGGAGCAGAACCGGACCTTTCGCGCCATCGACCTCGATCGGAACCGCCCCAAGCTCTACATCCTGGACATGTTTCCCTACCCCAGTGGTGCAGGGCTGCACGTGGGCCATCCCGAAGGCTATACTGCGACCGACATCCTGTGCCGGTACAAGCGGATGCGCGGATTCAACGTCCTGCATCCCATGGGCTGGGACGCATTCGGCTTGCCAGCCGAGCAGTACGCGGTGCAGACCAACACTCATCCCCGAATCACCACCCAGGTCAACATTGACACCTTCCGCCGCCAGATCAAGTCGCTGGGCTTCTCGTATGACTGGGACCGCGAGATCGATACGACCGAGCCGAACTATTACAAGTGGACGCAGTGGATCTTCCTCGAGATCCACGACACCTGGTACGACCCCGAATTCGTCTGGACCGATCTGCAAGGCAGAGAGCGTACAGGCAAGGGCCGGCCGATCGCCGAGCTTCAAGTTCCCCGCGGGACCGCCGATCCGGACGCCTATCGCGACAGCAAGCGGCTGGCCTACCGAGCCGAGGTTCCCGTCAACTGGTGCCCGGCGCTGGGCACGGTACTGGCCAACGAGGAGGTCATCGACGGCAAGAGCGAGCGCGGCGGGTTCCCGGTCGTCCGGATGCCCCTGACCCAGTGGATGCTCAGAATCACCGCCTATGCCGAGCGACTCGTCGACGACCTCGAGCTGGTGGACTGGCCTCGCCCCATCAAGGAGATGCAGCGCAACTGGGTCGGGCGAAGCGAGGGGGCGGAGGTCGATTTCCCAATCCTGCTGGACGATGATCTTGAGAGCTGGAAGGTCCGCCGCCAGTCCGAGGGGTTTCCAGAGACTCCCTCCGACGACGTGATCCGTATCTTCACGACGCGGCCCGACACCCTATTTGGCGCCACGTACATGGTGCTGGCACCCGAGCATCCCCTGGTTGACCGGATCACGACGTACGAGCGGAAGGACGCGGTTGCGGCCTATCGCAAAGAGGCGGCCGGCAAGAGCGACCTTGACCGCACCGATCTGGCCAAGGCCAAGACCGGCGCGTTCACGGGCGGCTATGCGGTCAATCCGGTGAATAGCCAACCCATTCCCATCTGGATCGCCGATTACGTCCTGATGGGTTACGGCACCGGGGCGATCATGGCAGTGCCGGGCCATGATGAGCGCGACTTCGCGTTTGCGAGGACCTTCGAGCTTCCGATCATTGCTGTCGTGATGCCGCCGGATCAGTGGCTACAGTCGCATCGACGGGCGGCCGACGACGAGCGAGACGTGAACCGGCTGCGCGCAGACTTCGTGGCAAACCCGGGCTCGTTCACCGAGTCTTTCTGTGACGAAGGGCTGTCGATTCAATCCTGGAATGTGGACTTCGACATCAGCGGCCAACCCACCGCCCTGGCCAAGAAGATCATCACGGACTGGCTGGCCGAGCAGGGGCTGGGCCGCCGCTCCGTGAATTACAAGCTTCGGGACTGGCTATTCTCGCGCCAGCGGTACTGGGGCGAGCCATTTCCGATCGTCCTGGACGAGCGCGACCAGGTGCGTCCCGTCGCGGAATCCGAGCTGCCGGTGCTCTTGCCCGGGCTCGACGATTTCAAGCCGACCGGCAAGCCCGAGCCACCGCTCTCCAAGGCGAAGGACTGGGTGCGTTACTCCGAGCGGTACCGCCGCGAGACCAACACCATGCCCCAGTGGGCCGGGTCGTGCTGGTACTATCTCCGCTACCTCGATCCGCGGAACGCCGACAGGGCCTGGGATCCGGAGAAGGAGAAGTACTGGATGCCCGTTGACCTTTACGTCGGCGGCGCCGAGCACGCGGTCCTGCACCTGCTTTATAGCCGGTTCTGGCACAAGGTGCTCTTCGACCGCGGCCTGGTCAGCACGCCTGAGCCGTTCCAGCGGCTGGTCAACCAGGGGATGATCCTGGGCGAGATGGAGTTCACGGGCTACAAAGACCCATTGGGAAAGTGGGTTTCCGCCTCGCATGTCGAGGAGATCGAACACGGCCATGTCCTCAGGGATTCCAGGCCGCCTGTACTGGTGACTCCCATCAAGCTGATGGAGCCCCA
>JAFAHT010000254.1 GCA_019237095.1 Planctomycetaceae bacterium | reverse complement strand
GATCGTGGAGCAATCCGATGAATCATCTGCATGAAATGCTGGTCGAGGATGAGATTCTGTTGTGCGGGCTCGTGACCGTTCTGGGTTTTCTCGCCGGGGCAGCCGCGCACCTTGCCCGGACAGCTTGGCGTCATTGGGTTCTCAAGTCGCGTTGATCGCGAGTGATTGATCAGTTCCAGGAAGAGGAGGTCTTTCATGACATTGCTTTTCGCACACCATCTTGCGCCGGAGCACCTGCCGGTCTTGGCCATGCTGTTCGTCGCCGGCTTCGCGTTGGGCTGGCAGAGCGCCGGCCGGCTCCCCTGGCTGTGGGCAAACCGACTCTTATGACGACGCTCGAGCGGCACCGGACTGTTCGACCGGATGGAAAGCCGGTTTATCTGGTCCCGAAGAAGGGGCACTTGCTCGTCTGCGCCAAGGGGTGTTGCTGTGGGCGGACGGACCGCGGTAACCCGGCCGTGCCGGTCGAGTTTTACAAGGAGGAGTACGCGCGGCGAGGGATTCGCAAGCACGTGCAACTGACGATGAGCGGCTGCATCGGCCCCTGTCCGATGCTCAACGTCGTGCAAGTCGTCTTCGACGGCCGGCCGGTCTGGTTCCAGTCGATCAACACCAAGGACCAAGTCATCGAGATTTACGACTACATTGACGGCATGCTCGCGGCCGACGCGTACTTGCCTCCGCCGCCACAACTCTCCAGCTTCGTGTTCAACTATTATCGGTGGAACCATACCAACGAAATGAGCGGTCTGCCGGCGGCGCTTGCGAGCATGAGAGTGAACGACTCGGAAGGGGGCATCCTCTTCCTGACACACGCCGATACCGATCTCCAGTGCCTCGATCGAGCCGCTCGTGATCTTCCGGAGGGGTTCCCAGCCGTTTGTGCGCTCTCCTTGAATGGCATCGCCGACCTCGAGCAGGTGGGCATGTCGCAGAGCACCGGAGGGTGCAGTGCTCGGATCGTCGTGGTGCGACTCTTGGGGAGCGTCGCCGGGGTAGCGGGCTTCAACCGGTTGGCGGAAGCGGCAGGGGAAAGCCCTCGCCACTTGATCGTGGTCAGCGGAACGGAGGGTCTCGATGCCGAGTCGCTCTCGGTATCAAACGTCTCTCCCGCGGTCGTCCAGGACGTGGCAACCTACTTGCGCGCCGGTGGACACGTCAACTTCGGCCAATGCCTCCGGTTCCTGGCCGACCATTTTTTCATGACCGGCTTCGGCTACGATCCGCCGGCCGAACTGCCCGAACACGGCATCTATCACCCAGATTTCTCTCGCCTTCTGACTTCGGACGAATGGCGGGCGCGGCGCGATTCCGAGAAAGCGGTCGTGGGGCTCGTTTTCTACCGGGCTCATTGGATGAGCGGCAACCTGGCGTTCGTCGATGCGATGATCCGCGAGATCGAGCGCCGGGGGGCGAGCGCGCTCGCGGTCTTCACAACGTCCCTGAAACGAAACTCGGCACAATGCCATCCGTCGGCCCCCGATCGTGGCTGGCCGGCGGCTTTCGACTTGCTGGTCGAGCCCGGCACTGGCAACCCGCTTTGCGACGCCCTGATCACGACGATCTCCTTCGCGATCGGCGGCCAGGACACCGGAGCGACGGCCCAGGGGCCGGACTCGGCCCTGTCGGTTCTGGACATGCCCGTGCTGCAGGCGATTCCCTCAGGCCAGGCGCGCTGGCAGTGGGAAGTGAGCAGCCGCGGCTTGAACCCGCTCGATACGGCCATGAACGTCGCCTTGCCCGAGTTCGACGGCCGGATCATCACGACGCCCGTTTCGTTCAAGGAACGGGCGCGGCGGGAGCAAGGAGGGTCGTCGTTCGAGGTGATGCACTATGCTCCGGTCGGGGACCGGGTCGCTCGCGTCGCCGGCTTGGCTTTGCGACTCGCCCGACTCCGCCGCCTGCCCAATCACGATAAGCGCATCGCCTTCGTCTTGACGAACTCCGCCGGCAAGGCCGGCCGAATCGGGAACGCCGTCGGGCTGGACGCGCCGGCCTCTCTGATCGGCGTGCTGGAGGCGATGCGGCGTCATGGCTACAAAGTGACCGATCTGCCGGCCGACGGCGATTCTTTGATCCACGCCCTGATCGCCCGCTGTTCTTACGACGAGAACTACTTGACCGCCGACCAATTGGCTAATGCAACGGGGCGAGTGCCCATCGAGGCGTATGCGGCCTGGTTCGACGAGCTGCCCGAAGTGCAACAAGAGCGAATGCTTCGCCAGTGGGGGCCTCCGCCGGGAGAAGCCTACGTGCACGACGGGGCCATCGCGCTCGCAGGCTTGGAGCTCGGAAACGTGTTGGTCGCGCTCCAGCCGCCGCGCGGGTATGGGATGGACCCCGACGCGATCTACCACCGCCCCGATCTGCCGCCGCCCCACAATTACTACGCGTTCTACGGGTGGCTGCGCGACGGGTGGCGGGCCGACGCGATCGTTCATTTCGGCAAGCACGGCACGCTCGAGTGGCTGCCCGGCAAGGGAGTGGGGCTCTCGGCCGAATGTTTTCCTGACAGCATTCTCGCCGACATGCCGCTTTGTTATCCGTTTATCATCAACGATCCCGGCGAGGGCGCGCAGGCCAAGCGCCGGGCTCACGCCGTGGTGATCGACCACCTCGTCCCCCCCATGACGACGGCCGATGCTTATGGCCCGCTGGCCGAGCTGACCCAATTGGTCGACGAGTACTATCAGGTCGAACGGATGGACCCCTCGAAGCTGCCGATCCTGCAGCAGCAGATTTGGGAGCTGGTTCGCGATGCCCATCTCGACGAAGACCTGAAGCAGGTGATGACGCGCGGGCACGGGCATACCCACGAATGGGACGAAGGGGCCACTGCGGACGGCACGCCGCTTGCTCTGGCCGCCATGCAGGGAAACGAGGTCGCTCACGTCCTCGGGGAGCTCGACGCCTATTTGTGTGAGTTGACAGGAGCCCAGATCCGCGACGGCCTCCACATCCTGGGCCGGCCACCGGGCGGCGAACAGCTCCTGGGTCTTTTGCAGGCGATCACCCGCGTGCCAAACCTGGAGGCGCCGAGTCTGCGCGCGAGCGTGGCCTCGTTGTTCGAGCTCGATTTGGGCTCCCTGCTCGACAACCTGGGCGCGCGGTTTCCCGTCGAGCCCGGCGAGCTGGCCCGACTCGCGGGCCGCCCGATCGCGACGGGAGGCGACGCGCTTGAGGCTGTCGATGAGCTCTGTCATTATCTCCTCGCTCTGTTGCAACAGCATTCGTTTGACGCTGGATCAATTCCCGTCGTCCTGACCGAGACTTTTCCGCGCTGGGACCGTCTGCGCCTTGATCGAGAAGACGCGGTCGCCGCGATCGGTCGCGTGCTCGAGTTTGTCTGCAAGCATTTGACACCCGCCTTGGCGCGGACCACCGACGAGACGGCACACCTGTTACGCGCCTTGGACGGCCGTCACGTACCGGCGGGACCGAGCGGGGCACCGACGCGCGGCATGGCGCACATCCTGCCGACCGGGCGTAATTTCTACACGGTCGATCCCCGCGCGGTCCCGTCGATGGCCGCATGGCGGGTCGGGCAGGAGCTGGCCCGCGAGGTGTTGGAGCGCCACATCGCCGAAACCGGATCGTTTCCGGAAACGGTGGGCATCAGCGTCTGGGGCACGAGCGCCATGCGGACCCACGGGGATGATGTAGCCCAAGTGCTGGCGTTCTTGGGCGTTCGGCCGTGCTGGCAGAAAGAAAGCCGGCGGGTCGCCGGCATCGAGGTGGTCCCACTCGAGCAGCTTGGCCGGCCGCGGGTCGATGTCGTCGTGCGCATCAGCGGTTTCTTCCGCGACGCCTTTCCCCACCTGATCGCACTCTTGGACGAGGCCGCCAGGCTGGTCATGCAACTGGATGAGCCGCCCGGCCAGAATTTCCCGCGCAAGCATTTCCTGGCGGACGTGGAAGCGGCCGCAAGCCCCGAGACCTGTGTATTCGACCTCGAGAGGAAGGCTGCGTACCGCATCTTCGGTTCCAAGCCGGAGAGCTACGGTGCGGGGATTCTGCCGCTGATCGACCAGCAAAACTGGGATGGCCCCGCCGACCTGGCGGAAGCGTACGTTAACTGGGGCGGCTATGCGTACACGGCCGACGAGCAGGGCATCGACGCCCGCGACCTGTTTCGAAGGCGGCTCGTCGGTGTGCAGGTCGCGCTGCACAACCAGGACAACCGCGAGCATGACATCTTCGACAGCGACGATTACCTGCAGTTCCACGGTGGCATGATCGCCACCATCTGCGCCCTGACGGGCCGCAAGCCGAAGCATTATTTCGGCGACACTCACGACGCGTCGCGCCCCGCCGTCCGCGACCTCAAGGAGGAGGTGCTGCGGGTTTTCCGCACGCGCGTCATCAACCCCAAGTGGATCGAGAGCATAGGGCGCCACGGCTACAAGGGAGGGTTGGAATTGAGCGCGACGGTCGATTACCTGTTCGGCTTCGACGCCACCGCCGGCGTCGTTGACGACTGGATGTACGAGCAAGTCGCTCAGACGTATGCGCTCGATCCGCGCATGCAAGAATTTTTTGAGAAGAGCAATCCGTGGGCGCTGCACGCGATCGCCGAGCGGTTGCTGGAAGCCGAGCATCGTGGAATGTGGTTGGAGCCAGACCCAGCCACGATCGAGGCGCTCTGTCAAACCCTGATCGACAGTGAAACCATGTTGGAGGCGCGGGCCGAAACTCGAGCCCAGGAGGCGCGTCTTTAACATGGACCTCTATGAGGCAATCTACAGTCGCAGAGATGTGCGGCACTTTCGCTCCGATCCAGTGCCGGACTCGGTCCTGATCCGAGTGCTCGATGCCGCCCATCACGCCGGCTCAGTTGGTTTCATGCAGCCGTGGAACTTCGTCGTCGTCCGTGCTCCAGAGCTGAAGAAGCTCGTCTTCGACTCATTCGCGCGGGAGAACGCGCGAGCCGCCGAGAACTACGCCGGCGACCGGCGGTCGCTATACGATTCGTTCAAGCTGGCCGGAATCATGGAAGCTCCGGTGAACCTCGCGGTCACCTGCGACCGCAGCCGAAGGGGGCCCGCCGTTCTGGGGCGCGGCACCATGGCCGAAACCGACCTCTTCAGCACCTGCTGCGCGATCCAGAACCTCTGGCTGGCAGCGCGGGCGGAGGGAATCGGCGTGGGGTGGGTCAGCATTCTCGACCCCGAGACGGTCAAGCGACTGCTCGAGATTCCGCCGGCCGTCGTGCTCGTCGCCTACCTCTGCCTGGGATATCCCATTCAATTTGAGGAAAGGCCCATGCTCGAGCAAGCCGGATGGGAATCCCGCACGCCACTCGACCAGGTGGTTTTCGCGGAGCGGTGGAATCACAGGTGGAGCGCCCTCTCACCCGAATAGGTCAAGTCAGGCCCTGCCCAATGCGTTACCCTTTTTCAGCTCTAGTCGGCCAAGACCAATTGAAGTTGGCATTGTTGCTCAATGCCGTCGATCCGGAGATCGGCGGCGTGCTCGTCTCCGGCGAGAAGGGGACGGCCAAGAGCACAGCGGCCCGAGCGCTCGTCGATCTGCTCCCCGCGATTCAGGTTCGCGAAGGCTGCCCTGTCAACTCGGCGCCCGATGACCCGATACCGGAATGGCTGCTTTCGACTTCCGAGCCGGATCGGACGACGGGGCGCGAGATCGAGCGGCCCGTGCCGTTTGTGGAGCTGCCGCTCGGGGCGACCGAAGATCGGGTAGTCGGCACGCTCGACTTCGAGCGGGCCCTCCGCGAAGGCCGGCGAGCCTTTCGGCCAGGTTTGCTCGCGGCGGCCAACCGGGGAATCCTCTATGTCGACGAGGTCAACCTGCTGGCGGACCATCTGGTCGACGTGCTTCTGGATGCCGCCGCCTCCGGGATCAATGTCGTACAGCGCGAGGGAGTCGAGGTCATTCACCCCGCCCGCTTCCTCCTGATCGGGACGATGAACCCTGAAGAAGGGCTTTTGCGGCCGCAGCTCCTCGACCGGTTCGGTCTGATGGTCGAAGTGGTCGGCCCTCGCGATCCGGAGCTTCGCATCGAAGTGGTCCGGAGGCGAGTTGCATTCGACGCCAACCCAGTGGGGTTCGTCGACGCCTGGAGCTCGGAACAGCAGGCCTTGCGCGAGCGGATCGCGGCGGCACGACAGCAGCTTTCCGACGTGGTTGTCCACGACGAGATGCTGCAGATAATAAGCCAGATTTGTTGTCAGGCTGGCGCTCAGGGGATGCGGGCCGACGTCACCTTGTACAAGACGGCCCGCGCTCTGGCGGCCTGGGAGGGGAACCCGATCGTCGCCGCAGACGACGTGCACCGAGCGTCGGAATTGGTGCTCCCACATCGCCGCCGGCCAAGCGACTCTTCTCGATCGAGGAGAGAAAATCTCGGGCCGAGCCCTTCGGGGAAGGCCAGGGACGAAGGAGATGCGGCAGGCGAGCCCCGATCCCACGGCGCGAGGTTTGAGCCGAACGCTTCGAGCCCCGAGAAGGATCGAGCGGAATCAGGTGACGAGACCGCGCCTGAAGCGCCTTCGGGTCGAGTGGCCGCGAGCACGATCTTCCGCGCCGCGGCGTCCGGACCGGTGCTGCCGATTCGAATCGCGGCGGCTCAGGCCGAGGAAAAGCGGCGGCCCGGCCGCCGCAACCGATCGGCCCAGAAAGAACGGGGGCGCTATGTTCGGGCCGTTCCTGACCCCGATCCGCCCGAGCTCGCTGTCGATGCGACGCTCCGTTCTGCCGCGGCCCGTGGTCTCGACCCGGAGGGACGAATCGACATTCAGCGGTCCGATTGGCATCGCAAAGAGCGGTTGGGCCGTGCGGACTCCTTGATCTTATTTGTCGTCGACGCATCAGGGTCGATGGCTGCCTGGCACCGGATGGAAGCCGTCAAGGGGGCGGTGCTCGGCTTGCTTGCCGATGCATATCGACAGCGCGATCGGGTCGGCGTGATCGCATTTCGTGGTACGCGGGCCGAGCTGCTCCTGCCGCCGACTGGCAGCATCGAGCCGGCCGAGCGCGCCCTGCACGCATTGCCAACGGGAGGTCGCACGCCGCTGGCACACGCACTTGTGCTCACGTCCGAGACTGTCCTTCGCGCCCGACGGGCAGACCCGAAGCTGCTGGTCCTGGTGATTCTCCTGACCGACGGCCGGGCGAACGTCGCACTGCCCGATACCGATCAAGATCCCTGGAACCAATCCCTGAGCGCCGCGCGTCAACTGGCCGAGGTCGACGTGCCGGCGCTGGTGCTGGACACCGATTCGGGTTTTATCCGTCTCGGCAGGGCGCGGGAGCTGGCGCGGGCCCTCCGGTCGGAATATTTGCCGCTGGAAGACC
This sequence comes from Planctomycetaceae bacterium, assembly GCA_019237095.1. GTDB lineage: Bacteria > Planctomycetota > Planctomycetia > Isosphaerales > Isosphaeraceae > Aquisphaera. The sequence continues at coordinate 10,567 of JAFAHT010000254.1, read as the reverse complement.
TGACCGCCGATTCGCTGACACTTGTGATCCAAGAGCGCCGGCGATCCGCGGCGCCGGCCTTTGAGATCGGGATGACAGATCGATGATCGCCCGAACGCTGATGATTCAGGGGACGAGCTCATCGGTGGGCAAGAGCCTGTTGGTGGCGGCGCTCTGCCGGATCTTTGCCCGGCGCGGTGTGCGCGTCGCGCCGTTCAAAGCGCAGAACATGTCGAATAACGCCGCCGTTTGCGCCGACGGGTCGGAGATCGGCCGTTCGCAGCAGCTCCAAGCCGTTGCGGCCGGTATCGACCCCACAGCCGACATGAACCCAATCTTACTGAAGCCCGAGGCTGACGCGCGTTCGCAGGTCATCGTGGACGGCCGCCCCTGGCGCACCCAGGAGGCGCGCGCCTATTTCGGTTCGCGCCAGGAGCTCTGGCCGATCGTGGTAGCAGCCCTCGAGCGGCTGCGACAAGCGCATGAGCTGGTGATTCTGGAGGGTGCGGGCAGTCCGGCGGAATGCAATCTCCGCGACGTCGAGATCGTGAATATGGCGGTTGCTCGACACGCGGGTTTGCCCGTCGTGCTGGTTGGCGATATCGAACGAGGAGGCGTGTTCGCGCAGTTGCTCGGAACGTTGTGGCTCTTGAGCGACCTGGATCGGGCGCTCGTTCGCGGCTTGATCGTGAACAAGTTTCGCGGCGACGCTTCGCTCTTCGACGGCGGCGTGACGTTCCTGGAGGAGCGCGGAGGCGTGCCCGTGCTGGGCGTCGTTCCCTGGCTCCCCCGGCTGGACCTCCCCGAGGAAGATGCTTTAGCGCTCGATGGTGCGCACGCGGAGGAGCTGGCCGCCAAGACCGGGCTCGACATCGCCGTCATCCGTCTTCCCAGGATCGCCAATTTTGATGACTTCGACCCCCTGGCCGCTGAGCCGGGAACCCGCGTGAGGTATGTCGACGCACCGAACCGACTGGGGCAGCCGAGCGCAATCATCCTACCCGGGACCAAGAGCACCATGGATGACCTGCACTGGCTGCGCGAAGTCGGCCTCGCCGAACCGATCGTGGAATATGCCCGGCGCGGAGTTCCGGTGGTCGGCATCTGCGGAGGTTATCAGATGCTGGGCCAGACACTCCGCGACCCGCGGCGAATCGAATCGTCGTGGGCCGAAACCGCTGGTCTGGGGCTACTGCCGACCGAAACCGTCTTCGCGCCAACCAAGCAGACCAACCAGGTTCGCGCAATCGTGCGGGACGACCGCCACTGCCCCGGGAGCCGAGGCCGCGCCGTCGAGGGCTATGAGATCCATCTGGGGCAGACGACCGGTCCCCGCCCGTGGTTGCGGATCTCGCATCGCGGCGGAGTCGTTGTCGAAGCCGCCGACGGTGCCATTTCCGAGGACGGTCGGATCTGGGGGTGCTATCTCCACGGCCTGTTCGCGAATGACTTTTTCCGGCGGGCGTGGCTCGACTCGCTCGGAGGTCGCAAGAGCGGCACCGCTGCGTTTCCAAACGGGCAAGCGACTTCGAGCCGTCGCACAAGCACCGCGGCCAGGCTCGAGCAATCGCTGAATCGCCTGGCCGACTGCGTCGAAAACGCCATCGACATGAAGAAACTCGAGCAAATCGTGTGGAACGCGACAGGAAAGGGGCAATCAAATGCCAGACGACGTGAACATCGCCCATAAAGAGAAGATGGTCCGCCGGGACGAAGCGTTCGAGCGCAAGATGGCGCGGGCGACGCGCGAGAAGGGACTACTCATCGTGTATACCGGCGCCGGCAAGGGAAAGACGACGGCGGCCCTGGGGCTGGCGCTCCGCGCCCTCGGGCAGGGAATGAGGGTTGGCATCGTCCAGTTCATCAAGGGAGCGATCCCGACGGGAGAGGCGGCGCTCCTCTCGAAATCGAGCGAGCGAATCGAGATTCACACCCTGGGCGAAGGGTTCACCTGGAAGACGCAGGACCTCGAGCGCGACGTCGCGACGGCCCAGCGCGCGTGGCAGAAAGCCGTCGAGCTCTTGCGCGATCCATCGTTCGACATGGTGGTCCTCGACGAGCTCAACATCGTGCTCCGCTACGATTACCTGCCTCTGGCCGACGTGGTGGCGGAGCTCACGCGGAAACGCCCCATGCTGCACGTCGTGGTCACGGGGCGTAATGCCAAGCCCGCGCTTTTGGAAATGGCCGACCTCGTCACGGAGATGACGATGGTCAAGCATCCGTTCCGGGACGGCATCAAACCCCAGCGCGGCATTGAGTTCTGAAGGCTCGGCATGACGTCACTCGGTTCGCAAGACATCTGGAACCATCTCGATTCGCTCACGAAACCAGCGCGCAGCCTGGGGCGGCTCGAAGAATTGGCGGCGCGGCTGTGCGAAATCCAGCAGACACTCGCGCCCCAGACGACGCCGCGGCGGATCGTGCTCTTTGCCGGTGACCACGGCGTTGCGGGCTCCGGGGTCAGCGCTTGGCCCTCGGAAGTGACCCGACTCATGGTCAAGAACATCCGAGCCGGCGGTGCTGCCTCGACGGTGCTGGCTCGTCAGACGCAGACCGATGCCGTGCTGATCGATGTGGGAGTGCTGGCGGGGGAATGCGCAGACGACGGAGACTCACAAGCACAGTCCGCTGGAATCCGCTACTGGTCGCGCCGCATTCGCGCGGGCACTCGCGACTTGGCGCTGGAGCCAGCGCTCACGCTCGGCGAGTTTGAAGCGGCAATTCACGTGGGGCGCGACGAGGCTCGCGAAGCCGCGTCGGACGGGATGCGCGTTGTCGCTGCAGGCGAGATGGGGATCGGCAACACAACCCCCTCGGCTTGCCTGGCGATGCTCCTGGCGGATGTCCCGCTCGGGGAAGCCGTGGGCCGGGGAGCGGGGGCCGATGATGCCGTGCTCGACCGCAAGCGCAAAGTCGTCGAACTGGCCGTCGGCCGGGTTCGCCGCCGATGGGCCCGCGAGCCACTCGCCGCCGTGGCTGCCGTCGCCGGGTTGGAGATCGCCGCGATGGCTGGTTTCTACGCGGAAGCCCATGCCGCCGGCCTCACGATCGTGCTCGATGGCTATGTCGCCGGTGCCGCCGCCCTGATCGCGGAGCTGCTGAGACCGGGAGCGGCTCGGTCGATGATCGCTTCGCATCTGTCCGCCGAGCCGGGGCACCGGTTCGTACTCGATCGCCTGCGCCTGCGACCGTTTCTTCACTGGAACCTCCGGCTCGGGGAAGGGACCGGCGCGCTTCTGCTCATGCCGCTTCTGGATGCCGCCGCGGCGATGACCACTCAGATGGCCAGGTTTCAAGACCTCGGCATCAGCCGAAAGATCGAACCGTGAACGAGCCCGATCACATTCCGAGCGGCCACGCCGTAAGGCTTGTAACCGGCGATCCCGGCGAACGCCCCAGCCGATGGCTGGCCTTCGTCGCCGCCGTGCAGTTCTTGAGTCGGATTCGGCTGTCTTTCGTGGCGTCTAATGCGTCGAGCGCGCTCGGGCATTGCCCCGTCTTCTTTCCGCTTGTGGGCGCCTTGATCGGGATTTTGGCCGCGGCATCGACGGGCTTGGGAGCTTTGGTCTGGCCACCGTGGCTGGCCGTCTTGGCCGCACTGGCGTTTGAAGTGTGGCTGACAGGCGCGTTGCACGAAGACGCGGTCGCGGATTTCTGCGACGCGTTCGGAGGCGGCCACACACGCGATCAAGTTCTGGCCATACTGGAGGACAGCCGGATCGGCGCTTTCGGTGCCCTGGGGCTGCTATTCGCGGTTTCGCTTCGGACTGGGGCCATGATGACGCTCGTCATCCAATGGGGCGTGGCGGGTTGGCCACTCTGGTCATCCGCGTTTATCGCGAGCTCGGCGATGGGCCGCTGGGTCATGGTCCTCGCGATGGGCCTCTTCGCACCGGTCGCGGGGCGGGAGAGCCTCTCTCGCACGATCGGCGGCGCCCTGTCGCGCCGGGAGCGCGTCGAGAGTGGTGTGTGGACCCTCGCAGCGATCGCTCCGTTTGCCGTGCTGTTGCCGCTTCAGTTTCTCTTCGCGGTCGCGTTACTAATCCCTGTCGTGGGAGGACTTCTTCACCTGGTGCGTCGAAAGTTGGGCGGCATGACGGGAGACTGCCTCGGCTGTGTCGGATACGTCAGCCAGGTTGTCGTGCTCCTTGCAGCCGCCGCCAGGAAACAACCATGGGGCCCGCTCTCATGAAGCCTGGCTTGATCCTTGTTCGACACGCGCCCGTGGCAGACCGTTACCGCGGCCTTTGCTATGGCCAGAGCGATATCGAGCTCGGGCCGATAGGCGCAAGACGCAGCCGCGAGCTAGTCGAATCGCTCGCCGCATTGCCGGTCGATCGGGTCGTTCATAGCGGCCTGTGGAGGACATGGTTCCTGGCTGAACAACTCGGCGAGCGACTGGGCCTGCCGGCTCTTCGTTTCGACGCGCTCCGCGAGCGTGATTTCGGCCGATGGGAATTGCGGCCTTGGGACGAGCTCCATCGCGAGCACGGTGACGCCATGCTCAAGGTCGTTTCCGAACCGGGCGCTTATCGCCCCGGCGGAGGAGAGACGACGTTCGAGATGCGGGATCGCGTGCTTGAGTGGTTCAGGAAATTGCCGCGAGAGGGCCTGACCATCGCCGTGACGCATGGCGGCCCGATCGCGGCTTTATCGGGAACGCTCCGCCAGTTGCCCGTGGCCGTGTGGCTGGACCTGATCCCCCCATGCGGCGAGTGCGTTCAGATCGAACTCAAGAGAGTCGTGTAAGACCAACAATTTCATGGCCCGAATCATTCTCATCCTCGGGGGAGCTCGCAGCGGTAAGAGCCGCTTCGCGCAGCAGTTGGCCGAGCGGATTGGTGGCGCCGACGTCCTGTTCGTCGCGACGGCCGAAGCCGGCGATGACGAGATGGCCCACCGCATCGAAGCACACCGGAATTCCCGCCCCCGCGCCTGGGGCACGTTGGAGAAGACGACGGGCGTTTCAATCGCATTGGCCGGCGCATCCGCGCGATATCAGGTTGTCCTGATCGATTGCTTGACACTGCTGGCGAGCAATGTCCTTATGAGCTGCCGAGATCCCCTCGACGTGCCAACCGCCGACGAACGGATGCGTGCCGAGACCGACGACCTGTTGGGCGCCTGTCGCCAGCGCAAGGGAACCGTCATCATCGTTTCGAGTGAGGTAGGGCAGGGGCTGGTTCCCGACAACCCGCTCGGCCGTGTCTATCGAGACATTCTCGGCTGGACGAATCAGGCCTTCGCCGCCCAAGCCGACGCCGTGTACTTGATGGTGGCGGGGCTGCCGGTCGAAGTGAAATGTCTCGCAAGAACCTGTGAGCAAGCTGCGGCTACCGCGTCGCGAGAGACATAGGAACCGCTGTTTTGGCCGAGACGAATAATGAAACGATCACATACTGTTACAAATATGCTAAGATACGTGGTTGCACTTCTCTCCCTCTTCCTTGCGGGTTGCGGAGGCAGGACGAGCGTTTCCGGCCCCGCTGAGCGGTTGCACGACCGCGAGGCATTGTCCGCCCCAGAGCCGGCGAGAGCGGCACCTTTTCCCATGACCGTCGTCGACGGGCTGGACCGAAAGGTGACTCTTCCGCGCGTGCCCGCGCGAATCGTGTCGCTGGCCCCCAAGAATACCGAACTGCTTTTCGCGATCGGGGCGGGAGAGCGGGTTGTGGGAGTCACCAGTTTTTGCAACTTTCCCCCCGAAGCACGGAGGCGAGAACAGATCGGCGGGTTTTCGAGCAAGAGCCAGAGCCTGGAAAAGATCGTCGCCCTCAAGCCGGACCTGGTCGTCGCGACCGGTGAGCTTCAATGGCCGAGCATCACCGAGCTCGAGCGATTGGGTGTCCCGGTCGCGTCGCTGGGAGCCGAGTCGCTCGTGGGTCTGTACCGCGAGCTCGATCTGCTCGGTCGCTTGACCGGGCACGAAGACGACGCGGCCAGCCTGGCCGGCGCCATGAAGCGCAGGGCCCAGCGCGTGGTGGAGATGGCCCGGATGATCAAGCCCGAGCAGCGAGTCACAGTCTTTTATCACGTCTGGTCGGAACCGCTCACGGCCGCTGGCGCCGGTTCGTATATCGGTGAACTGATCCAGATGTGCGGAGGCATCAACGTCGTCAGCGATGCCAAGGAGCGTTATCCGCACATCAGCCAGGAAGTGTTGTTCGCTCGGAACCCGGAAGTGATCCTTGCTCCGACGACTGAGGCCGAACCGGTAACAGTCGAGCAGCTCCGGACGCGACCGGGATGGAATAACCTCCGGGCCGTCCGGAACAACCGGATTTACTTGATCGATGGCGATTTGATCTCGCGCTGCGGGCCGCGATTGGTCGACGCACTGGAGTTCATGGCAAGAGCGCTTTACCCCGATCGTTTCGACACCGCCATCGATCGAGCGCCTGGAGCTCGCGCTACTGGAGAGGAGCCGCGACCGTGAAGGCTCCCGCGATAACTCTTGGTTTGCTCGCGGCGATTTTGGTTACGAGCGCAGTTCTTAGTCTCGGCGTGGGAGCGGTATCGATCCCGGCCGGCCGCGTCATGCAAATCCTCATGGAGCCATCGGTTTCGGGAGCGGGTGCAATTGACGTGACGATCGTTTGGGAGCTGCGGTTGCCGCGTCTCTTGCTGGCCAGTTTGATCGGCGGAGGACTGGGCGCTGCGGGCGCTGGCTATCAAGGGTTGTTCCGAAATCCGTTGGCCGATCCGTTCGTTATCGGCGCCTCCAGTGGTTCGGCCCTGGGGGCGACGCTGGCGATCGTCGCTGGGCTGCGGGAGAGCGTTTTCGGCATGGGGGCGGTGTCAGCCGCGGCGCTTCTGGGCTCACTCCTGGCTGTTGCGGCCGCTTATGGGATCGCCTCGATGGGACGGCAGGTTTCGATCCCGTCGTTGCTCTTGGCCGGAGTGGCCATCAGCAGTTTTATCATCGCCTTGGTGTCGCTCCTCATGTTCTTGAACGACGAGAAGCTGCTTACGATCTTCAGTTGGTTGATGGGGAGTCTCTCCGGTCGAGGATGGCCGGTGCTCGGGACGACGGCTCCGCTCGTTCTGGCGGGTGGCCTGACCGTGTGGCTCCAGTCGCGGTCGCTCGATTCGCTCACGTTCGGTGAAGAGACGGCGGTATCGCTCGGCTTGCGACTCGGGAGGTTTCGCGTGCTGGTTGTCGTCGCCGCCAGCTTGGCGACCGCCGCCGGCGTGGCGGCCGGGGGCATTATCGGGTTCGTGGGACTGGTCTCTCCGCACGTAGCACGGCTCTTGGTCGGCGCTCGGCACGTGCTGCTCATCCCAGCGAGCGGGCTCCTAGGGGCACTCTTACTCCTGCTCGCCGACGACCTGGCCCGAACAATCGCGGCCCCCGCCGAGCTCCCCGTGGGCGTGGTGACCGCCCTGCTTGGGAGTCCATTCTTCCTGGTCCTCCTGAAGACACACCGGCGCGAGTTGGGAGCGATGATTTGAGCACCCTCGAAGCACGCGACCTTTCCTGTGGGTACGGCCGCCGCCGGGTTCTCGAGGCGCTCAGCTTGGCAGCGCGTGCCGGCGAGGTCCTCGTCCTGCTCGGTCCCAACGGGGCGGGCAAGACCACGTTGCTTCGGGCACTCGCGCGCCTTCTTCGACCGATGCACGGTTCAGTGCTCCTCTACGAAGAGGACATCTGGGAGCTGCGAGCCGATCAAGTCTCGCGGAGAGTGGCGATCATGCCGCAGACCGAACGGCGCGACTGGCCGCTGACTGTGGAAGAGTCGGTCCGGTTCGGCCGTGTTCCGCACTGCGGCTGGTTGCTACCCTATCGCGCCCTTGATCGGCGGATCGTCGAGGAGGCGCTTGGGAATATGGGGCTCTGTGCGATGCGCGATCGCCCGATCACGGAACTTTCCGGGGGCGAGTGGCGACGGATGATCATCGCGCGGGCTTTGGCTCAGGAAGCCGGCGTCCTGCTCTTGGATGAGCCGACTGCCGGCCTGGATTTGAAGTTTCAGGCCGAAGTCCTGCGCCTGGTCCGCCGGTTGGCGACCGAGCGTGGCCTTGTGGTCGTCCTGACGCTGCACGATTTGAACCAGGCCTCGCTCTACGGGCATCGGCTTGCGCTCTTGGCCGAGCACTCGCTCGCGGCTTTGGGCTCTCCCGAAGATGTGGTCACGGAGGAGCTGATCAGCCGGACCTTTGGAGTGTCCGTCACCGTGACAAGGCATCCGGTCTACGGCACCCCACTTGTGGCCCCGCTGGCTGACCTTTTGTAGTACAGGCGGGACGACTGTACTACAATTGGCAGGGTTGTTTCTGCGCGATCTTTGAGCGATGGCTTCCTTACCACCCGAACTGCCCATCCTCTGGCTGGCCTTCCTACTGGACCTTGTGATCCCGGAGCCGCGGAACGCGCTTCATCCCGTGGCCTGGATGGGGATGGCAATCGGGGCTCTCGAGCGCCTTGTGCCGAAGCAGGGTCGCTGGAAGCCTTTCTGGGCGGGCGCAGCGATCGTGCTCGTGGGTTGCGCGCTCTCCGCGCTTATGGGGCTCTTGCTGCACTCGGGTTTCCGCAAACTGCCTCCGCCATTCTCGATTCTCGGCGAGGCCTTGGTGCTCAAGTTGATGTTTTCGGCCCGCTCTTTGGTGAACGCTGGCGAAGCGGTTCGAAGGGCGCTGGAATCGGGCGAGCTGGAAGCAGCCCGGCGCCTTGTCGGCTGGCACCTGGTGAGCCGGGACACCTCGAGACTCGATGATTCCCAGGTCGCCGCGGCCACAATCGAATCGTTGGCCGAAAACGCGAATGACTCCATCGTCGCTCCGTTATTATTTTATGCGATCGCCGGCTTGCCCGGCGTACTCGCCTTTCGCTTCATCAATACCTGCGATGCGATGCTCGGCTATCGAGACCCCGAGCGCGAATGGTTGGGAAAATGCTCCGCCCGTGTCGACGACCTGGCCAACCTCATTCCGGCGCGGTTGACGGCCGCACTGATCATCCTGGCGGCCGTTCCCTTGGGCGGAAGCGTTCCTCGAGCGGTTCGGACGTGGTTCCGTGACTCGCGCGCGACCGCCAGCCCCAACGCGGGTCATCCGATGAGTGCGGCAGCCGGAGTCCTGGGCGTCGAGCTGGCGAAGTGCGGACACTATCGACTCGGGCCGGGAGAGCGCCTGCCGGTGGCTCGAGATATCGCGCGGGCAAGGCGACTGGTTTGGAGTACCACACTTCTTGCAATGTTGGGAATATCAGTGATTAGGATCATTATGTGAGGACTCGCCGTCAGGGGCTGCCTTTCCCAAACCCCGACGAGAGTGAGCCGGCTCGCGATTTTTGCGTTCTCGAAGGGGGTGTCAGACTTGGTTCTTGGCTTCATCGCCGTGGCCCCTTTTTGGACCCCCCGTATCCCCCCTTCGTAATCGTAAGGGGGGACGGGGATGGCGAATGGAAACCAGGGAACCCCCAGCTCTTCATCACCCCAGGCTCGCCCTTCCTGGGTGGGGAACGTCGCGCATCAGGAAACTCTGGGCGCTAGCCGCAAAGTCTTATCCCCGCCGCTTGGGCCCGGGCCCGTACACGGCGTCGCCGCCCAGCTCTTCCTCGATCCGCAAGAGCTGGTTGTACTTGGCGATGCGGTCGGACCGGCTGGCCGAGCCGGTCTTGATCTGGCCGGCGTTGGTGGCCACGGCGATGTCGGCGATTGTCGCGTCTTCGGTCTCGCCAGAGCGATGGCTGATTACCGAGGTGAACCCGGCGCGATGGGCCATCTCGATGGCCTCCAGGGTTTCGGTCAGGGTGCCAATCTGGTTGACCTTGATCAGGATGCTGTTGGTGCAGCCCTCGGCAATGCCTCGCGCCAGGCGTTCGGTGTTGGTCACGAAGAAGTCGTCGCCAACAATCTGGGACTTGCCTCCCAGCGCTTTGGTGAAGGCCGCGTAACCGGCCCAGTCGTCCTGGTCGAGCGGGTCCTCGATCGAGATGATGGGATACTTGTCAATCCATGCCGCGAAAAGGTCAATCATCTGCTGGCTCGAGAGGACCTTGTCGGGTGCCGATTTCCAGAACTTGTAGCCCTTCTTATCTCCCTCGTCGAACAGTTCGGAGCTGGCGCAGTCGAGGGCGATGGCGATGTCCTTGTCGCGGCCGGGGGTGTAGCCGGCCTTGCTGACGGCGTCGAGAATGAAGGTGATCGATTCCTCGTTGTCGAGGTTGGGCGCGAACCCGCCTTCATCGCCAACGTTGGTATTGTGGCCGGCCTTCTTGAGCACGGCCTTGAGCTGGTGGAAGACCTCGGCCACCATGCGGATGCCCTGGGCGAAGGATTTCGCGCCCACCGGCATGACCATGAATTCCTGGAAATCCACGTTGTTGTCGGCATGCGCGCCGCCGTTGAGTATGTTCATCATGGGACATGGCAAGGTGACCGCGGCTATGCCGCCCAGGTAACGAAACAAAGGCAGCGTAAATGCGTTTGCGCAGGCGCGGGCGGCCGCCATGGAAACCGCCAGAATGGCATTGGCTCCCAGGCGACTTTTGTTCGCGGTTCCGTCAAGCTCGATCAAGGCCTGGTCAAGGGCGGATTGATCGGCAGCGTCGAAATTGGCCACCGCTTCGGCAATTTCGCCATTC
>JAFAHT010000387.1 GCA_019237095.1 Planctomycetaceae bacterium | reverse complement strand
GGGCGGCTCACAGGTCGATATCCCAAGGCCCGCCCGTTGGTAACGATCACAGTCAGCAAGGCCAAGCGGGCCGAGTTGAGCTGGTCGTGGAACGTCGTGAAATTCAAGGAGGCCCTGGCCCGTGACGGGGCCTACTTGCTCCAGAGCAACCAACCAGGCTGGTCGGTTCAGGGATTCTGGGAAACGTACATACAGTTGACCGTTGTGAAGCACGCGTTCCGCGTACTCAAGAGCGAGCTGCTACTACGCCCGGTGTGGCACCACTACAGCGGACGAACACGGGCGCATGTGCTGGTCTGTGTGCTGGCCTATGCACTGTGGAAGACCCTGGACCACTTGTCCAAGCAAGCCGGACTGGAGACGGAGATTCGCAAGCCCGACCGCCGCCGCCCCAATGCCTCACCCAAACCACGGCCGATGACGCCAGAGGTCATCTTGCGCCAGTTGGGGGAGATCCAGATCGGTGATATCCTCCTGGAGACGACAGACGGCAGGAAACTGGCCCTGCGTCGGGTCGCCCGGCCCAAGCCAGAGCGGGCAAGAATCCTGGCTGCGTTGAAGCTGAGCATCCCGGAGCGGCTGACTCCCGACCGCCAAATGTAGTGAAGACCCAGGCCCCTCACGTGCGGCTTTCCCGGGGAAATCCGATTGCCCACCTCGCCAGTTGCGCAACCTAGGTTAACGTCGCCGCCTCGCTCCTTCGACGCCAGCGGCCGGGCGTTGCCTCTGTCGCCCGAGGAGATCGACCAGCGCGCCGCCCTGGCGTTGCAGGCCCTCGATTCGCTCGAAGACATGGGCGATGAAGAGGAGCAACGGGAGACGTTCGCGTACCTTGCCCGCGCGGTCAATGAGGATCGGTTGTCCGATCGGCCGCGGTTCGGTTCATGAGGCTCGTCTTCCTCGATACCGGACCTCCAGTTTGCCGCCGACCTCGCCGCGGGCACTCCGATGGAGACGAAGTACACGGTGCGGCAGGTGAGGGTCATTCCGAAGCCTTCGCTCTATCCCCCGGCACGAGTGCGAGCTGTGCGGGAGCTCATCGGGGCAAGCCAAGAGGTCTTCGCACAATTGTTGGCAGTGAGTCCTATGACAATCCGATCATGGGAGCAGGGCTTACGTCACCCCTCCCCGATCGCACGGCGCTTTCTCGACGAAATCGAAATGGCACCGGGCCACTTCCGGGGACGCATTCTCACCGCCGCAGTTGACACGGGGCGGTCAAACCGGACGCGACCAGCCGGCGAGCACGGGAAGAATCATTAGCGCCAATGTCAATGAAGGCGTGGGGACCAAAAGGCACAAAGAGCAGAACACCCAGCAACACGCCTACCCCTCGCGAGCGCTCGGACATGGTTCGGCCTCCAGATTCGGGGCTCGGACTGGCCTTGCCCAGTTCCATCCGCCTTCGTGCCGATAATCTTCAATTGACGACCAACATCGATGTTACCGTGCCACACGCTCCGTCACACCATCCTGATCTTTCGCGACGTGATGCAACCCCGACCCAGAAGTCGTGAGAGTCCAACCCTCCTCCCCCAAGAGTTCGAGCGGAAGTGTTGAGAACCGGCTCATTGCCTGGGCTGTCCAGCAAACGAGGCGGCTCGGCGTTGACTTTTGCTCCGTTGCCGCTCGATCCCCTGACATCACGCCGGCGGAAGCACATCGAGAACGCGCCTGATGCATGCCGCCAGCCGATCGGCGGCCTTGAGGGCTCGCGTATGCAGAGTCCAGAAGTCCTTTAATGCCGAGGGGCGATGCCAGATTGCCCGCAAGGCGACGCCCATGCGATAACTGCCCGAATGAGTCAGCATACGGGCCACCTCGGCAGGAAGCTCGGCGCTGGCGTCGTCGCTGATTACCCGGATCGCCAGGAACCGCAACGAGCGCTCGTGAGCCAGCAGGGCCACGGCCGAGGTTTCCATGTCGATCAGGTCGGCGCCATGCAACTGGCGCAGGCCGGCCTTCTCGGCAGGGCGGGCGATCAGCCGATTGACGGTGAGCAGGCGGCCTTGCGTGCGCTTTACGCCGGGCAAATTCGGGATCGACGCCTCGATCGCGATGAGGTTGCCTGCGAGGTCGATCACCTGGTGGGGGATCACCAGATCGTTGCGCGCGAGAGCCGGATCGAGCCCCCCCGCGAAGCCCGCGGAGATGATCCATCGTGGGCGATGACCGGCGATCAACACCTCGGATCCGTGGCGGGCCGCCGCCTTGCCGGCTCCTGTGAGGACGACCGCGACGATCTTACCGGCAAGCTCCCCCTCGATGATGGAATGGGTCTGTGCGGTGTATTTGCGGACTCTTCTCAGGTGGTCGCAGAGGTAACCCACCTCGATCGCCAGGGCCATGACGATGCCAACGTCCGCCGGCACGGGAGCAGGGGCCAGTGGCTGCGCGTCAGGGTTTTTCATCAATGAGACGACACAGGGTTAAGAAACCCCCGGAAAGCGTGAGGTGGGGCAACGAAGCGCTACCGAAACACAAACGACTCTAACCACAGAGATCACGGAGCGAATTCCAGGTAGGTCCGTCAGAGGCATCCATCTCCTCGGTCGTGCTTCTCTTCTCCGTATTTTTCTCTCCGTGATCTCTGTGCTCTCTGTGGTTATAAGATCTTCATTTCTTCCTGAATCATCTCCGAGGTTGAGTGCTCCGGCCCGGCCCTGCGGTCGTGGCAGGCTGGCGCCGTTCCGTTTACCGCAAAGATTTGCCGTCTGGTGGGTCGCGCTACCATGGCCGATCCTCCCAGTGCCGGCGGTGCTTTTAGCCCTGTGTCGGGTCGTTGTTTTTCATTCGCGAAAGCGGCGCTCGATGATTCACCCCGAAGGTCGGCCGGGCGTCCTCCGGCGAGGTCGAGGTCGAGATCGGGCCGGCTTACAGCAACTGCCATCTTACCATCTTCAGGGTGTCGCCGAGACGGCCGTTGACGCCCAGCGCGGCGGTTGTTTCGAAACCCGAGTGCATCATGCAGTTCTCGCACCTGGGGTCGTTGCCGGGACCATAATTCTCCCAGGGCGTCTTGTTCAAGAGGTCGGAGAAGCTGCCGTGGTGGATATCGGTGATCAGGTAGCAGGGGCCCTTCCAGCCCTTGATGTTGCGGGTCGGGTTGGCCCAGGCGGTGCACGAGAGCTCGCGCTTGCCCATGAGGAATTCGAGGTAGAGCGGCGAGGAGTAGAACTTGTATTTCCGGAACATGGCCTCGGCCGACCGGAACTTGGCCCGGATGTCGGCCCGGGTCATGAAGATCTCCTTGGAGCCGACGGCCGCGTAACTGTAGCCCGGCGAGATCAGGAAGCCATCGACGTCGATCGAGGTCAGATAGGCGAAGAGCTCGTCGAGCTCTTGCATCTCGGTCTCCACGAAGACGGTCGTGTTGGTGCAGACCATGAAACCGGCTTCCTTGGCGGCTTTGATGCCGTCGATGGCCGCGTCGAAGACGCCCTCGCGCTCCACGGCGATATCGTGGCTCTTCCGCATCCCGTCGAGATGGACGTTGAAGAAGAACCGGCGGTGGGGCGTGAACTCCGCGATCTTCTTGCGGATGAACATGCCGTTGGTGCAAAGATAGACGACCTTCTTCCGCTCCAGGATCTTGGCGACCAGCTCGCCGATTCCCGGATAGATCGTCGGCTCGCCGCCGCAGATCGAGACCACGGGGGCACCACACTCGTCCACCGAATCAAGACATTCCTGGATCGACAATTTTTGCTTGATTGTCGTTTCATACTCGCGAATCCGACCGCAACCGGTGCAGGTCAGGTTGCAGGCGTGCAGCGGCTCGAGCATCAGGACCATCGGGAACTTCTCGGTCCGCGCCACTTTCTTGCGGGCGACATAACTCGCGATGCGAGTGGTCATTTCGAGGGGAAATCGCATGCGGCCTCACCTCCAGGAAACGTGGTAGGAAGCAAGATTCGATGAACCGTTGTGCCGAGCGGTGATCGGAACGATCAGGACGTTCCGGTGTCGACCGCTCAGTTCAGTCAAGCGGCCTGGGCTGAGCCGGGATCCGGCAGGCCAGGGCGGCCGTCGAGTGGCCAAGCGGTCGAGCCATCGCCTGACGGTAGCGTGAGATCGCCATCAGCGGGAAATAGACCCGGTAGAGATGGTATTTGAGGTAGAACACCCTGGGGAAGCCGGTACCGGTGAAGTTGGCCTCATCCCAGGAGCCGTCGGGGGATTGCGTCTCGAGCAGGTACTGGATGCCGCGGCTGGCGGCCTCGCCCGAGGCCCGCCCGGCGGCGATCAGACCCAGTGTCGCCCAGGCTGTTTGCGAGGCGCTTGGGCTTCCGGTCCCCATCAGCGCCGGCTCGTCGTAGCTGCGGCAGGTCTCTCCCCAGCCCCCGCACGGCTGCTGGACCGACTCCAGCCAGTCGGCCGCCCTGACCAGGGCATGGTGATTCATGGGATAGCCGATCGCCTTCAGCCCTTGCAGGACCTGCCAGGTTCCGTAGATGTAATTCACGCCCCAACGCCCGTACCAGCAGCCCTGCGGCTCCTGGGTTTTCCAGAGATATTCCAGGCCCCGCGCGATGGCGGGGTGATCGACATGGTAGCCCAGCGTGCCCAGCAGCTCGATGATGCGGGCGGTGATGTCGGCGCAGCTCGGGTCGAGCATCGCGTTGTGGTCGGCAAACGGGACCTTGGTGAGAACCTGGTTATCGATGTCAACGTCGAAGGCAGCCCATCCGCCGTCGCGATTCTGCATCGAGAGCAGCCAGTCCGTGCCGCGGCAGACGGCCTCTTGGACAGGGGTATCGTCCGCCTCCGGAGACCGCAAGAGTGCCATCAAGACCATGGCCGTGTCGTCGATGTCGGGGTAAAACTCATTGCGATACTGAAAGTGCCAGCCGGAGGGCTCGACTCCGGGACGGCGCGTCTGCCAGTCACCGGGATTGCGGACCTCCTTCTCGAGCAGCCAGGCGACGGCGCGGGCCACCGCGGACTCATCGTCGGGCTGCCGGCAGTCCGACAGTGCGATCGTGGCGATGGCCGTGTCCCAGACCGGCGAGAGACAGGGTTGCATTCGGGCCCGATCTCCCTCCTCGATCCGCAAGTGGTCGAGCTGCCGCCAGGCCCAGAGCACGGCCGGCGAATCCGGGTCGTAACCCAGGCAATGGAGCGCGACGATCGTGTAGATCATCGGCGGGAAGATGGCACCGAGCCCGTCGGTGTTCTCGAAGTGCTCGAGCATCCAGCGGTGGGCCGCCTTGATTGCGGGCCGCCGCCAGGCCGCGGGAACCCAGCGATCCGACCACTTGAGAACCCGATCGACCCCCAAAAAGAAGCTCGACCAGGAGAAAAACCCCTCCGAGCCGCGAGGCCGCGTCCCCTGCCCTGCGAGGAACAATTCGCCGATCCCGCGCTCCGGCTCGATCATCCGGACCGGCTTGAAATGCGACATGACCGAAAGCGGCACCACGATCGTGCGCGTCCATGCCGACATCGCGCTGAGGCTGAAGTTCAGCTGCGACGGGATCAGCACCAGCTCTGGCGGAACGCTCGGGCACTCGTCATAGCTGATCTGTCCCAGGAGTGCCAGGTAAAAGCGAGTGAAACTATTGCACGCATTAGCACCTCCTAACTCCAGGATAACCTTCCGGGCACGCACAAGGGCAGGATCGTCGGGCGAATAACCAACAAGCTTCAGCGCGAAGTATGCCTTCACCGAGGCACTGACCTCGGCGGGGCCACCCGGGTAAATCGGCCATCCTCCTTCGGAAAGCTGGTGATCGAGGATGTAGCGGGCGCATGGTTCGCAGACCGGGGCGCTCGCGCGCCCCAGAAACGCCAGCAAAAGAAGATATTCCGATTCGAGGATCGTGTCACCCTCGAGCTCGCCAACCCAGTGACCGTCGGCGTTCTGCCGTGACAAGAGCCAGGTCCGGGTCCGATCCTGCGCGGCCTCGACGTCGTTCGTTGCAAGCAGGGGGTTCCAGCGTGAAGACAGACGATGCATGAAATGATCCGCGGACCTGGGGGATACGCCTGCATCCTTGTCGGCGATCATGCGTTCCCGATCCTCTCTCTCGATTCGAGATCACTTACGATTCGCAACTCATCATAACTACAAGTCATTGGGCCGGCAGAATTGATCTGTAGCCCACTTGCTCGCACTCGCGGCACATCCTAAGCGCCGGTCCGAGAGTCGATCAAGGTCAACCCCACCATGATTTTGCGACTTTTTTCACGAAACACCCAAAAACCAACTGAATATTTTACCTATGTTTTTCAGTCTTCCTGCATGACGTAGACTTGGGAGGCTGGAGTGTGTCTGTTGCAGGCGATCCCTCCCCCGATCCGGCGTGAACTCAATCAGCCGGGGAAGATCGGGGCCGCATGAACAGGCGAGCTCGGACATCGAGGGTCGCGGTCGAGCTGAACCTTCGCGGTCACTCGGGGTGGAAGACCGGTTCCAGGCGGAAGTCGCGGAGCAGTGGCATTGATCGAAGGATGGCCTGCAGCCGGTTGGGGTCTTCGTCGTCTGGAAGGGTTCCCTGGATCTCGAGAATATCTCCCCGGACCCGAACGCGGTCCACGTGAGCAAGCTCACCGACGTGGCGGCGGATCTGCGAGGTCAGGTAGGGCTCGAGGTCTTCAGGACGGCCCTTCTGCCGGAGCGGGTTGGGATGATTCTCGTCGGGGACCTGGAATTGCAGTTGATCGGCGATCTCGCGGACGCCCGGGGTCTGTTCGACGGTGCGATACGCGAGCATGGCCTCGTAAGCCGAGGGAACCTTGCCGGCGAGGGTCACGACATCTCCCCGTGACTGGACCGAGATCGGCAGCCCGGCGAGCGGGGCGCGTCGCGCCAGGGCCTCGGCAACCCGCCGCGTCAGCCTTTGTCCGTCGCGAGCCATCGCCAGGTCGGGCGTCACAGCCTTGTGGGGCTCGGCATCGGGTCGAGGGGCCAGAGCGGCCTTCGGCTCGGGCCGGAGCGGCTGAGCTATCACTTCGGGATGGGGCGGATTCGGCCTGTCCTGCACGTCGGGTCGGAGTACCGGTTCGGGAGGCGGAGGGGGCGTTTCGGACGTCGGCTGCGTCTGCGTGGCCACGCGCAGGTCGCTGAAGACCTGAGTTACGCCGGGCGTGTTCCTGGCTTCGTCCTCGATGACCTGCTTATCCAGCTCGCTGGCCACGACGCCGCTCAGGTGGACCTGCCCCGCCATGTCCACCGTCAACTGGAGATTCCCCTTGATCGGAGCTTGCTCACGAGGCACCGGCTGTCGCTGGGCGGTTCCGAACGCTTCCGGGAAACCGGTTGCTCCCGGCCCCGGCGCATCGGGCACGGTGCCCTGGGCCATACCCGCCTGACAGACTCTGGGATCCGGGTTGCCAGACGTCGCCCAGGGCGGAAAGCTGACCAGTGGGGGTTCGAAGCCAAAGAAGGGATCGTCGAGGCGACCGAAGAGTGGCGGCGGATAGACGAAATAGGGAGCCGATCCTACCAGCAAACCAGCAGCCGGCGATGACCACGGCCCGCATGCAGTCTGTGCAAGGGCTATCCGGTGAGCCTCGGCCGTGTCGATCACCAAGTCATCGCGCACGGGGTAACCGAGATCGATGACGGTGCGGACCGCCATGTCGTGGATGACGCTCGTGCCGACGCGTCCCGCCAGTACCACCGTTCCGTTGCGCCAGGCTGCGGTGATCGGATAGGGAGCCGTCAGAGGGTTGGCCCGGATCGCGCTCAGGACGATCACGTCAGGCTGATCCGAACGCGCTGCCGACGGCATCCGGTAGCCAGGTGGATACCCTTGTTGACCTCGTGCCGCGGGGACCTCGACCAAAGCTTGGGCGACGACGGCCAAGCACATGAAGCCCACATGAGAATGCCGATCCATGAGGGGACGTCCTTCGCGGCAAGAAACGGCGACGAACGGACTTATAGCCATCGCTGAAGTTTACGGCCGGCGAGGCTCAAGGACAAGCAGAATCGCTTGACCAGTAGTCAGTGGTCAGTAGTCAGAAATGAAGCCCGTCACTGGCCACTGGCCACTTCCTACCTGAACTCGATCGGGTCGATCTCCAGCTTGCCCTGAATGCGGGCAATGGGGAGGAACGCCTCGAACGGGGCAACACCTTCGAGGCTGGTGTCGGCCAGCTTGATGTGGGTCGCATCGACGCTGGACTGGTCCCAGGAGGAGTCAAGTGCCACCCAGCGCTGGTTGACGTACACCTCATGCCAGACGTGGTAGCCGAAGCCCTTGAGCTTCTGCTTTGTGTTGTCCACGTAGAGCAACCCGACCGCAACCCGCGAGGGAATGCCGACAGCGCGGGACATGGCAGCGGCCAGAACGGCATGCTCGGAGCAGTCTCCGCTAAGGTTACGGGCGACCTCGCCGGCCGGCGCGAAGGCAATCGCGAAGTTCTTGTCCCGGATGTTCTCGAACACCCAGTGCTCGATCTGGACAGCTCTGTCCCAGGGGTTTTGCTTGGCGCCGCCTACCCGTTTAGCCAGTGTCTTGATCCGGTCGTCCTCGCTCGTGATGATGGCGTTGGGCTGGAGATACGTCGCATCCACTACAAGGGGACCGGGCGTACCGTCGCCGGGGCCGGCCGCGAGCACGTTCATGACCAGCGACTTCTTGTCCGGTCCAGGCTGAATGGACTGACGTCCGTCGGATGGGAAGATCTGGGCAGGGTCTCCATCCTTGAGGGTGAGCCGGTACTGCACGTAACGCGTTCGGCGGGGATCGGGGATGATCTTGTTTGTGGCGATCATCGTGCTGCGAATCTCGTCGAACTTCGCGTTGCCACGCGGCACCGGCGCGATGGCGCCCTCCTTGGTCGTGCGGTACATCACAATGCCGCCCATCATGTCGCTCTCGAGCTTGAGCACCTGGCCACCCGAATCGGCCCAAAGTGTCGCGTCGAGCACGGGTTGGGGCTTGCCATCGAGCGAAGCGGTCTGCTCGACCTTTCGGAGGGAACGTCTGGAGCCGTCGCCCAGAGGGATCTCGGAGATCGCCCCGGCCTTGAAGGTGAAGTCCACCACGCGATTGAGGTCCGGGATATACATCTTGATCGCCCGCGTCTCGCCTTCGCCCATCGGCTTGCGCGCCATGCTTTGCTCGGCGGCATAAGGGCCGCGAATCTCGTGGCCCCAGGGAATGGTCACCTCCTGGCGCTGGCCTGTCCCTTCCATGGTCAGATTCATTTCGCCCTTGATGGCGTCGCCGTAGACACGGATCTCGTTGTCACTCGTCAGCGTCCGGGTGTCGAGCCGAAGCACCTCTCCCTCCGACGTCTCGATCGTCCCGTACATCATCTTCATGGTCACCGTGTCATTGAGCCGAGCGAACGTGTACACCTGATCCTGACGGACCCGGTACAACTCGCGGCCCTTCTCGCTGACCTTTTCGATGAAGGTATGGACGTGACCGATCTTGTTCCCCTTGAGGAAGACCGCGTCCCAGGCCTCCTGTGCTCGGGCCGGCGGACTTGCGAGGAGCAGCAACCCCGTGCAGAGGATGACACAAGCCGGGACTGGTTTGCGAGGAGGTCTGTGGAACATTCGATGGCCCCTTCCAGGTCCGTAGTCTGGGTCCAATCCAAGGAGAAGAGAGAACGCCGAGGGGTGGTTGCCCAGATAAGGATACCACCCACTATGCTCGAAAGACCGAGTCGCCTCAAGTTCAACCGGTCGATTACCGAGGTTTTGACGGTCGACGAAAGTTGGCCGCTCCGTAGTCGGTAGCGTGGGTCACGCTCGCATCTAACGCGCAACCCAAAGATCGATCAGGGGCTTGAGCTGACCCTGGCGGCTGACCCACCAAAAAAACTATTGGCGATGCATCTCGAGCGCACAGGCCAGAACGAAAAGGTTTACGGCGAAATAAATGAGACTGTAGCAAGGCTACCGGGGCCAATTCGTGATCTCGCCCGAGAAATACCGGGGGAACATGGCTCTGGACCTCGTGCGATGACGTTCGGCTTACCCCCTGTTCGGCTTGTGGCCGATTTCAGAGCCTCGGCGGTGGGAACCAAGCCCAAGTCGCCCGGTAACGTTGCTACAGTCTCTAAAATCACGTCGGTTTCGAGCGTCACGGCCTGGACAGGACGAACGGGACAGCGCTGGCGGGCTTGGCGGTCAATCAAGCAGGAACGAGCACCAGCACTGCTCGACTTTCGGAATCTGCATTGCGCAACGTAGCTTCATAATGTTAGATCGGGTCAGGGCTTGTCGACAATCTCCAGCGTCTTGATCTTCGTCACCCATCCGTCCAGCTTCAGCGGGATGGGGCGCAACTGCTTCTCGATGAGGAAGGCCTGGCCCAGGAGATGGGACAAGGGGTCATCCACATCCCGCGGCACTTCCTTGATCGCCTCTTGCTTGAGAAAGCGGAAGTCGACCGGGGATTGGGTGACGACGAGCTTCAGATGATCCCGAATGACGTTCTGACCCTCGGGCAAAACGGCGTCGTCCGAGACCGCGTAGTGATTGCCGGGCGCCAGCGCCTCGTTACGGCCTTCCCCCGGGTAGAGCACGTCCACACTGCCGTCGCTCGCCAGGTCCAGGATGGCGAAGTAGACGTCCTTGCCGCTCTTATTCGTGACAATCCACTCAACTTTCTGGCCCGCGACCACGGTCAGGTCTGGCCTCTTCGCGAGTGCGGGATCCAGGGCGTCGCGCGTCTTTGAACGCATTTCGAATTCGACGTCCAGGCCATGACGGGGGGTGTCGAGGCTCAAGAGGCTGAGCCACGTTGCCCAAAGGGTAAGCCGCTCCAGGACGAGTTGCACGGCCCCCGTCTCATCGGTCGCGGTCTGGAACAGCAAATCGGGCTCAGTCCCATCCTCGCGATTCTGGGAGAGGACGAGAAGGCTGGCCCCCCCTTCGGTCTTCTTCGTTTCAAGCCGGAGCTGGGCGTCGGCCGGCTTGGCGGACGCCTCGAAGGTCCGGGCGAGGGTCGGCGACTTCGGGTTGCCCGGGTCGGTCCGGCCCCCGCCGGCGACCACCGCGCGGAGCTTGTCGAGGACGCCCGACTGGTCCGTTGCGGCGATGTTCAGGCGGGCTCGGCTGCCCCCCGAGTTGTGCCGCCTCGCCCAACCCGCCAGTTGCTCCAGAACGAGCTCAACGGCTCCCGCCTCGTTGACGGTGGCCGGGGGCGAAAGCTCCGTCCCGTCCCCACCCAAGAGGACGATCGACCTGGCACCCTGCTTGGTTTTCGTCTCCTTGAGCAGGAGCTGGGCGGCAGCCGGACTCGCGGTCGCCTCGAAGGTCCGGGCGAAGGTCGGCGAATTTGGGTTGCGCGGGTCGGTCCGGTCCCCGCCGGCGACCGCCTCGCGGAGCTTGCCGAGGACGCCTGAGGCCTCCGCGCCGACGATATACAAGCGGATCCTGCGGTCCTGGAAGTTGTGTCGCCGCTCGACAGCCCGCGACGACGGCTGGATCGGCTTGCCCCCG
>JAFAHT010000345.1 GCA_019237095.1 Planctomycetaceae bacterium | reverse complement strand
CCAATCGGGACAAACTCACCGGAGTGCATGCGCGAGATGGAAATGAGGTTGGTGGCCACGCCCATGCGACCGGTGACGACCTTCGTAGACGCGATGACCATGTCCGCTGACCAGGTCAAGACGTCGTCTCACAATCCGTTGAGGATTATCCCATTGGCTCTCTCGAGCCCGGGAGGGCGTTGATGGCGGCGATGATTGCACTGGGAAGCATCGTGCTGATCCTGATCGTGTTGATCGACACGTTCGAGACGATGCTCCTGCCGCGACGGGTCAGACGTCAGTTCCGGTTCGCCCGCGTGTTCTACGTCTACTCCTGGGATCCCTGGGCAGCGATGGCCCGGCGGATTCGATCCGATAAGCGTAGGAACACGCTTCTGAGCCTGTTCGGTCCGTTGTCGATTCTCGTTCTCATCGCGATCTGGGCGGTGGCGTTGATCATGGGATTTGCCCTCTTGCACTGGGCGATCGGAACGCCCTTGGGTGGCCAAGACGGCGCTGTCGGGCTGGGAACCTACGCGTATTTCAGTGGAGTCACGTTCTTCACGTTGGGATATGGAGACGTCACACCGGTCAACTCTCCAGGGCGGTTCCTGGCGGTTGTCGAGACGGGCATCGGCTACGGTTTCATCGCCCTTGTCATCAGTTACCTTCCGGTGCTTTACCAGGCCTTCTCCCGGCGCGAGATCGCGATCTCGCTGCTGGATGCGCGCGCCGGGTCGCCACCCACGGCCGGAACGCTGCTGGGCCGCCTGGCCCGGTTCAGCGATCTCGATCGCCTCGACCAGTTCCTCGGCGAGTGGGAACACTGGGCGGCCGAGGTACTGGAGAGTCAGATCTCGTTCCCCGTGCTGAGCTACTACCGCTCGCAGCACGATAATCAATCATGGCTGGCCGCGCTGACGGCCATTCTCGACACTTCAGCCCTGGTCGTGGCGGCAGTTCCCAAGAGAGACCGCAGCCAGGCCTGGATGGCCTTCGCCATGGGCCGGCACGTCGTGGTCGATTTGGCTCAGGCGTATCACGCCCCGCCCGTCGATCCCCCGACCGATCGGCTGTCTCCGGAACGGTGGAACGAGCTCCGCGACCTCCTTGGCAAGGCGGGGCTGAAGTTGAACGAAGGCGAGGCCGTGGAGCGAAGACTCAGGGAGTTGCGGGGCATGTACGAGCCATTCGTCACCGCCCTGTCGTTCAGGTTCCTGATGCCCTTGCCGCCCGTCCTGCCCGCGGGCGATCCCGTGGACAACTGGCAAACCAGCGCCTGGATGCGTCGGACCAAGGGGTTTCGTCAGCTCACGGCGGTCGATGCCGTTGACGACCACGACGATTGAACGGGCGGAAGAGCACGCCTGGGCCGGAGTTCACCCACGAGAGCCAGGCAGATCGATCTGCTCGACGATTCGCGGGCAGTCGGGCAGCGAGCCAAGAAACGCCCGCCCGTAGGGCTTGGTCATGACGCGGGGATCGAGGATCACCACGATGCCCCGGTCAGTCCTGGTCCGGATCAACCGGCCGAAGCCCTGCTTGAGCTTGATCACGGCTTCGGGAACCTGATACTCGACGAACGGATTGCCGCCCCGGTTGCGGATGTCCTCGAGCCGGGCCTCCAGAAGAGGGTGGCTGGGAACGCTGAACGGCAAGCGGACGATGATCACATTCGACAGGGCCTCGCCAGGCACGTCCACTCCTTGCCAGAAGCTATCAGCGCCGAAGATCACGCTGTTGACGTCCGCCTTGAAGGCCTCGACCATCTTCGAACGCGGCAGCCCGTCGCTCTGGGCAAAAAGCGCGATGTTCCGCTCGACCAGCCAGGGAGTCAGCGCCCGGGCCGCGGCGTCAAGCATCTTGTACGACGTGAAAAGGACAAACGCCTTTCCCTGGGTGCGTTCCAGGTAGTGGGCGATGGCCTTGATCGCCACCCGCTCGAAGTCCTGGGGCTGGGCCGAGGGGTCCGGCAGGTTGCGGGGCAGGTGGATCGTCACCTGGTTCGGATAGTCGAAGGGGCTTCCCAGCGCGTGGGTCTCGGCAGCCGTCAGACCCAGCCGCGACTTGAGGAAATCGAACCTGGGTGGAGTGCCGACACAGAGAGTGGCCGAGGTCAGAACACAGGTCGGAACCTGGTCAAAAAGCAGCTTGCGCAGGCTCGGGCCCACGTCGAGGGGAGCCGAGGCCAGGCGGATTCGCGGCCGCGCTCGCTCTTCCAGCTCGACCCAGTAGACCTGATCGGCGGCGGACTGCCCGGTCCAGCTCGCGATCTGGTCGGCCAGGGCGCTGCACCGGCCCTGCGCGGCGGTCAGCTCGATGCGGTGCTCGGGATTCTCGACCTTGGCCGACCCCTCGCCGATGGCCGTAGCGAGCTTGTGCAGCTCTTCGCAAAGGGTGTCGGGCCAGTCGACCGGGCGCCGGACCCGACCGTTGAAATTCTGACCATGGCGCAGGTGCCACCGGGCCACCTGCTCGAAGAAATCGTCGGCGGCCATGCGGGCATTCTGGACCTGGTCCATGGCCTGCTGAAGCCGGTGGAACGACAGCAAGCCTTTGCCGCTGCGGTCGTTGTACAACCGCGCCAGCGTGATATCGACCCCGATGTTCGAGACCTGCAGCCCCATGTGCTCGCCGGCCACGGCCTCCAGCGTATGCGCCTCGTCAAAGATCGCCACGTCGTACTTGGGAAGCATCCCAAAGCCCGCAGCCCGCAGTGCCAGGTCGGTGACGAAGAGGGCATGGTTGACGATCAACAAGTTGGCCGACCAGACCCGTCGCCGGGCCTGGAAGTAGAAGCACGCCTTGTTCCGCGGGCAGTCGCGGCCCAGGCAGTTGCCATTCTCGCTCTGGACCGCGTCCCAGACGCCCGGCAGCGGCCGGAAATCGAGGTCGGAGCGGGAGCCGTCGGTCGTCCGGTTGGCCCAGAGCTTGATCTCGCCGAGCTGGTCGAACTCCTCTTGTTGCTGAAAGGTCCCCGTGGCTCGAGCCCCCGCGACATCAAGCCGGCGCAGGCTGATGTAGTTGGACCGCCCCTTGACCAGGACGGCCGAGAACTCCTGGGGCATCACGGATCGCAGGAACGGGAGATCCTTGCGGAGCAACTGCTCCTGGAGCGCGATCGTGTGCGTGGAGATGACGATCTTCTTCTTCTGTTCGACGGCGGCCAGGATCGAGGGCACGAGGTAGGCAAAGCTCTTGCCCACTCCGGTGCCGGCCTCGACGATGAGATGCCCCGGTCGCCCGATGGCCCGGGCCACGGCCTGGGCCATCTCGAGCTGCTGGCTGCGGAGTTCATACGCGGGCAGCCGGCGAGCCACGGCGCCGCCGGGTCCAAGAATCGAAGCGGGATCCAGTTGCGCCATGCCGTCGTCGCCCACGGTGAGGGGGGAATCACCTGCCGGCTAGCCTCAATTTCCACTCACCATGCCCTGCGTGGGGCTGGAGGCCGTGGCGTAGAGCTTTCGGGAAATGCGTCCGGCACTCGCGGCTAGCCAGCCGGCCTCGATTGCCAGGCGCATGGCGTGCGCCATGCGTAGGGGATCGGCGGCGCCGGCGATTCCGGTGTTGAGCAAGACGCCGTCGCAGCCCAGCTCCATGGCGATGGTCACATCGCTGGCGGTGCCCACTCCGGCGTCCACGATCACGGGATAGGAAGGATCGCCGGCCTTGAGGTCCTCGAGGATGATCCGGATGTTATTGGGGTTGAGAACGCCTTGACCGCTGCCGATCGGGCTGCCGGCCGGCATCACCGATGCGGCCCCCGCCGCTTTCAGCCTTCGGGCCATGATCGGATCGTCGCTGGTGTAACAGAGGACCTGAAATCCCTCGTCAACCAGCACGCGGGTCGCCTCGAGCGTGGCGACCGGGTCGGGCAGAAGTGTGCGGGTATCGGCCAGGACCTCGAGCTTGACCCAGTCAGCCCCCGGGTTCGCCAGGCCCTCCAGCAGTTCGCGCCCCAGCCGGGCAGTGCGCAATGCCTCCTGCGCGGAAAAACAACCGGCGGTGTTGGGCAGAATGGTGTACCGCCGGGGATCGACGTAATCGAGCAGGTTCCGACCCTGGCGGTCAAACAGCCGCTCGCGACGAACCGCGACTGTGACCACGTCGGCACCGCTGGCCTCCAGGCAGTCATGCATCAGCTCGAGCGTCGCATACTTCCCCGTGCCGACGAAGAGCCGGCTGCTGATCGTGTGAGTTCCGATCCTCAGCGGAGGCAGGTCCGTGGACGTGGCGGCGCTCGATCCACCGCCGACCAGCGTGACGATTTCCAGCACATCTCCCGGCGCGAGGGACCTCTCCGCGTGCAAGGCCCGCCCCACGAGGTCACGATTGACTTCGACGGCCACGAACTCTGGCTTTAGTTGCAGATGGACCAGAAGTTGGGCGACAGTCATCGGCGCAGGCACCTCGCGGCGCTGGCCGTTAAGCATGATCTCCAAGGTCGCTCCCAGGGCGAACGATCGACCGGTGGTCATTCCGGACACAGGAGCTTTCGCCCAGGCGTCCCGTGACATCCGTAAAACCGTTTCCTTCCAAAGTCACTGGAAAAATGAGATGAGTCGACACGACACTGTTTTTCCCTTGTCCATCTCCTGATCATCGTATCGCGGGAAGAGAGACAGGGTCAAGTCGGCGCGTCCTGTCTGATGGCGGCAAGGATGGAGCCCTTGTCTCCTACCAGATCCGGGTGATTCCGTACGAATCCAGGGTCACATCGGCACTCACGACTGGCACGCCTTCGATCTGGGCTTGCGCCACGAGGAGGCGATCGAACGGGTCCCTGTGATGGTTCGGCAGCACCGCCTGGGCATCGGCGTACTCGACGGTGATCGGCAAAATGCTTAAGCCAAGGTCGGCGATCGCCTTCTCGATCCAGGCCCGATACGGCAGCGAGAGGGTCAGCTTCTTGAGGCCCACCTTGATGGCGATCTCCCAGAATCGACCCACTGCTCAGAAGCAGGTCGTTGGACGGGTCGGTGATGGCGGCGTGGGCCGCCAGGCTCAGCAGGTGGTCCTGATCGACGTACCAGATCAAGGCATGGGTATCGACCAGGAGCTTCATTCCATGTACTCCTTGAACTCGTCGAGGGGCGCGTCAAAGTCGGGGGCCATGTAGAGCACGGTCCCCTTCAGTGTGCCCGGTTGGCGTGGCTTGCGCTGAGGAGGTGCGGCGGCAACCAGCCGAGCCACAGGCTGATCGTTCTCGGTGATGACGACCTCCTCACCGGGCGTCAGGCGGTGGATCAACTCGGTCAGCTTGTTCTGTGCTTCCTCGATCGTTACAGTCGGCATGGTGATCGGCTCCCCTCCTGGCACGTCGTTATTCATGATTCGGACTTGCAACGCTCTATTTTACCAGCCCCTTCCCACGTAGCAGCCCACGCCGCCGCGCTCAATTTGGAGTCGTTTGAAACGGTCGATGTGGTCCTCGAGCCGCTCCACCTCGGCTTCGAGGTTGAGTTCGGGGTTTTCCTCGCGCAGCAGGGCCTCCAGCTCGGCGATCGAGGCCCGCTCGATGGCCTTGCCGGTGATCGAGCTCTTGAAGACGTAGTGGACCTTGTCTTCGGGGTAGAGGGTCAACTCGTAATTGTGATTGTCGTGGATGTGAATGTGCGTGAAGGTCCGCTCCTCGCCGTACTTGATGATCCGCCTGTGCTCGACTTCGTATTGCAAGCCCAGTTCGTCAAGCGTGTCGGTCACCAGGGCTTGGCTGTCGCAGAAGATATGGATGTCGATGTCGGAGCCCTTGCGGACGTGCCCGGTGCGGACACTGCCGATCAGCCGGGGGCGGAAGCGCGCCAGGAGCCGCATCAGGCGGAGGGCATCGAGCCGCATGTCGCGGAGGTGTTCCAGCCGCTTGGGGCCCTCGTGGATGCGCGCCATCGCCTGGATCTGGTCGCGGATCTCCTTGTTGCTCGGCAAATCGCCGGGGCGGTGGCGATACTCGACCCCGAGTTGCTTGGCGGCCTTGCGCTTGGCGGTGAAATATTCGGTCTCGGTTTGCAGGTACATCATCTGGGCGGCCAGAAAAGCGAGCTGGCGCCGGATGCGTTCGTCGGCCATGAGGGGGAGGTGCGCCGATTCTCAGCCCATCAATGCGGCGCGGGGCAAGGAAGCGCAGACGGATGAAGGAACAGATCCCTCTCGTCTGCGTCGCGTGAGGACATTCGGCTTTTACTTATGGTAAGCTGACTACGTCTGATCAGTCAAGAGGATTCGGTCATCGTCTCGGATTGTTTTTCGACCCGAAGGCATCGATTGATGAGCAAGGATTCGGCATGAGCAAGCCAGACACGCTGGACAACCAGAGTCCTTTATGTGATGACGACGGGCCGATCCCGGAATTCCCAGCGATGGCCGTCGATTCGTCGTCTGGACGGATACTCCCCATTTCCGAGGAACGTCGATGCCGCGCGCCGAGCTGAGTATCCATGGACTGAACAGATGAGCCGTAAAATGTTGAGATTTGTTGAGAAAACGCGGAATTCCAGCAGCCCGAAACAGTCCGAGCGAGACAGTAAGTGTTGGCAGCGCCTTGAGTTGGGTATCCATGGACTGAACAGATGAGCCGTAAATTGTCTAGAAAAGTCCGAGAAATGCGGAGTTCCGGCAGCCAGCAATGCCCGCAAACCACTTGGTGCAGTTGAGTTTACAACGAAAACCGAACCGACTCCAAGGATCTTCTGGTTCTGGACAATCGTCCCGGTTCTCTGGGACCGGGAGATCGACGGCAAAGAGTCGTGAATCCTTGATCACTGTCATCCCGCCGATACAAAACAAATGCCGGTGTCACTTGCTGCGATGGCGAGCCTGGAGCCGGTAAAAGCTCGCACGACTCTTGCCGGTCGCCTTCGACCAGGGGGAACAAAGGAGACGTTCTTGAGTGTTGCGGCACGATGCCCAGTCTGCGGAGAGCCGGTTTGCCTGGATCGTTCAACTTATCAAAACGATTACGAATATCCCCTTCGCCTACCCCAAGAGACGATTCGACCTGCCGGAGGATGCTCAAGCAAAAGTTTTTGGCCACGCACTTGCGACTGGGAAAGATCGGTGGTCTGAGGGGTCGATGGACGGGTACAATCCCTGCTTGATGTCATGCCGGATTCGGCATAGAATCTCGCCATGAGCACGGCCGAACAGCCCCCGAAGCCGCTGGTTTGGTTACACGGCGAGATCAAGACGCCTCCGTTTTCGGGAGCCGCGCGTCTGGAGGCCGGCATGCTTCTCCGCCAGCTCCAGGACGGCGAATCGCTCGGGATGCCGCACTCACGGCCCATGCCGAGCATCGGGCCACGCTGTCACGAGCTGCGAGTACGAGATGTGGACCAGAACTGGCGCATCGTCTACCGCTTCGATACCGATGCCATCGTGATCGTCACGGTGTTCGCCAAGGCCGCCCAGCAGACGCCGAAGCGTGTCATCGACGACTGCCGACGTCGTCTGAAGGCTTATGACGAGGCGGTCAACAAAGCCAGGAGAGAGGAAGGATAATCGTGGACGCCCAGAAGCGCGCAGCCTTGGAGGCGGCCGGTTGGAAAGTCGGGGATGCCGCCGATTTCCTCGGGCTGACCGAGGAAGAGCAACAAATCATCGAATTCCGGCTGATGGTGGGCCGGGGAGTCCGACGGCTCCGGGAGAGCCACCATCTCACGCAGCAACAACTGGCCGAGCGGATCGGGTCGAGCCAGTCCCGGGTCGCCAAGATCGAAGCGGCGTCGATCGAGGTTTCGCTGGACCTGATGCTCCGCGGCTTCTTCTCGGCCGGCGGCCGGCTGTCAGACTTGGTCCTGTCTCCTCAGCGTCCCTCCGAGCCGAAACAATCGCGGTCGAAACGCAGCCGGGCCGGGGATCGCTCCTCATGACGCGCGGAAGCAAGCCGTGAGCAATCAACGTCACGCGCAGGTGGAGGCGCCGACCCGCATTCATCGTGAGCATTGCCACCGTCGCTTCGGGCGGCCTGGCGTACGACGTCGTCTCCGGCCAACCCGACAAATCCATCCTGGCGTATCGGATCGCCTCGACCCACCCGGGAATGCGTTTGGCGAAGCGTTTGGCCACGCACTCACAATTGGGACGTACTCGAAGGAGGAGGGAAAAAGGGACGGGAGGAGGGAAAACGGGACGTTACTGATATCGACCGTTTGAGAGGGGAAGGAGCCTCGAGGACGTGCACGTAAACACTTGATGCAAGCGGCTTAGGGGTTAAGGAAGCGCTACTCAGTGATGACCCTTTTCCCGTCCCCGGGTCGAGCGGTTCCTGGGCGTGGTCCTGTAGCGTCTCGGTCGCGAAGTGGTATGATGTGCTCTCGGGATCGGGATAACCACGACAGAGGTCCTCGATGGGCACGTTCACCAGCAATCGGCGAATCCTGGTAATCGGCTCGCAGTGCGCGAGCCTGCCGCCCCTGTCGTTCCTGCCCCAGGCGGCGGTGGACCTGCACGC
>JAFAHT010000226.1 GCA_019237095.1 Planctomycetaceae bacterium | reverse complement strand
GTCCCCGATCCCGAGGTCGTCGTGCAACCACCGCGAGACCAGTCCCTGGCCTTCGCGCTTGACCGTGATCTCGATCCGGTCGCGCCAGGTGGGCGACGACGCGATCGTGTAGGAACGTTTGGTCGGGATGCCCCGAGGAGCGATGTGGAGCGTCACGAACTGGCCGGGCAGGTACTCGAAGGGGATTGGCCCGCCGCCAGGGGGGCTGAAGCGGAAGGTCTTCACCTCGTGAGCCTCGTCGGCCATGTCCGAGAGGGTGAGCTTGCCCCGCCATCTGATCTTTCCGGTGGCCGGATCATTCTTCAGATAGCGCGAGGATCCGCTTCTCGCCATTGAAGGTTGCGGCAGGATCTCGACATGCTTGTGGCGTGCGCCGGTGGAGGGAAAGCATTTGCCGAAGGCGAGGAGCAGCATCGGATTGCCCTTGAGGCGCACCCTCCTCGTGATCAGGGCTAACAGGAGGCTCTTTTCCTTGGCGAGGAAGCCGAGCCACGTCTTCGCGTCGGCCGTGACATGCATGTCCGGCTCGCCGACGAGCCCGTCCTCGATCTCGAGCGTTCGATTCTTGATTGTGATCGTGGCCTCGCGCCGTTCCGCGCCGGTGAACGTGAAATGAAAGATGGCGTCGAGCCCCTGCGATTGGTTCGGCTGGAAGACGAAGGGCATGAAGTTGAGCAGGCCGGCGATCGTGCGCGCCCTAAGGCCATTGCCGACGGGCTTGATCGTCTTGTTCTTGAACTTATGCGCCGCGACTTCGGCGTCCGAGCCCGGCACGACGTAGACCGGTTCGGCTCGCTCCTGAAGGGGCCTGACCACCTCTCGGAGGTGGCGCTGCCGATCGTGCAGGTAGGCGCCGATCACATCTTCGCCGGCCGGGCAGACGGCCATGCAGTACGCCGACTTGTAGTTGGCCCCATGGCTGAGGCTCTGCCACATCGATGCCGTCTCGGGCTCGCTGATGCGCCGGCGATAGTCGACGGCGTCGCGCGCGTCGGTCACCTGCTCGACCCAATCGGTGAAGCCGCCCAGGAACTCGCGATAGTTGTGGGTGAAGCAGGACGAGAAATTGAACGAGCCCTCCGGCCCGATCGCGCCGACCGGACAAGCGGCGACGCACAGCTTGCACTCGAGGCACGGATTGTAGTCGATCGGGTGGTCGTATTCGGTTGTCTCCCGATCGATCAGCACGGTCCCCAGCAGGACGAAGTTGCCGAATCTCGGGTGGATCAAGTTGCGGTGAATCCCCATGTGGCCGAGGCCGGCCTCGACGGCCACCGGCTTGTGCGAGACGATCCAGATGGCATGCCCCGGGTTTTGATACATCTCCATCGGGAAGCCCATCGAGGGGTTCACCGCCCGGACCCCGCGCTCCTCGAGCCTGGCCACGATGGCCGCGCAGACCTCGTCGACCTCGTGGCCTGTGCGGTGGAATTCGAGGTTGGCCACCGACCGGGGCGCCCCGCGCAACGGCTCGCGCGCCATGCGGAGCACGAGGCTGAGCAGCGACTTGGTCCAGGGGTAGTTCCTGAGGATCTCCTCGCGCTGCGGGTCGAGTCCGGGGCGAGCGATTTCGACGAGGCCGGCGTCGGCCGCGCCGCAATCCGAAGCGAGCTGGCGTAACCAGGCGGCATCCAGCGCCGTCTCGGCTGGCTCCTGGTGCATACCTTCCGAAGCCTGGCCGGTGAGCCGGCGAATGGTGGGATGAGCGTCCAGATTCATGGCCCGGCTCCCAGAATAATACGGGTATATGCACGCAACATAACGCGGGCGGCCTGCTCCGTGTACATCCCCCGTGCTTCTCGTGGATGACCTCGGGATGGGAAGCAACGCCCGACGGCGACCAGCAAGTTCAATTGGCCGACCCGCAGTCCATGAGGCCGCAGGGTCTCGTCGTACAGTGCGGTGAGGGCACGGTTGAGCGTCCGCACGCGGACGCCCAGGCACTCGCCTGCGATGAGTTCGGCGGCCGGCAAGTCGTCCTTCGTCCCCGCCATGGATTCTCAACCTCCAGAATAGTTGTAGTTACAACGTTTCGGAAAGTCAATAGGGTTGTTCCGCAATAGCAGAAGTACCGA
>JAFAHT010000125.1 GCA_019237095.1 Planctomycetaceae bacterium | reverse complement strand
TCTCCCGCCCCGAGAGCGTCCCTAACCTGTCGGCGCGCTTCGCCGCTCTGCTCCAGAGCGAATCGAACGCGAGGCGAGATCTCCTGGCACTGGAACGCGCCCTTGGCCTGAGCGGAGAAAATTCTAAATCGGTCTGACATGCTCTGTAGAAAACCTCTGTTTCCCATTCAAGATGGCTGATCTGAGATCCATCGGACCGCTTAAATTACAGTGTTCGCGCACCCGGTTACATCAACCAAACTGCATGGGAGTCAGGTTTTCTACAGAGCAGGTCTGACACCAAGGAATAACCCCGCCAAGGAATTAGCCCGGAAGGATTTTTGGAGCAGTATCCGTTGCTATTGGAATCCCACTCTGTGGCCCGCGACCCCCGGCATCGAACCCGTCGGGGCCCTGGGCGGCCACGTCAGCGACAAATGCGCGCACCGTCTGGCGAGCGCCTACCCCCGGCTTCGGGAAGTTGACGACCAAGTGGATAAGAGGCGGGCCAAGGAGTTTCGCGCCTTTTGCTACAGGGCCTGCGACAGATTCGTCCGGATGGGCAAGGCAATCTGAGGCGGGGGCACTTCCACTGAGGGCTCGCCAGCCTTTGAGGGCTTGCCAGCCTTCTCGAGGAGCGCGGAGAAGGCGGCCTCACCACCTGACTGGCACCAGCGCGCCCACCACTCCTGAAAACGCTCCCGCTCTTGAGGGAGACGGCTCTGATGGTA
Organism: Planctomycetaceae bacterium; assembly: GCA_019237095.1. Classification (GTDB taxonomy): domain Bacteria; phylum Planctomycetota; class Planctomycetia; order Isosphaerales; family Isosphaeraceae; genus Aquisphaera. Next base: position 18,296 of record JAFAHT010000125.1, on the reverse strand, counting down.
CTGCAGTAGACCCTCCAGGCCCGGCCGGTGCCGTTTCCACTCGACCGGCGCAAGAGCCTGTAGCCGTGCCGACAGGGCCTCCAGTCGCCTGCAGGCCACGAGGCTGTCATTGGCGTTGCCCAGGATCTCCTGCATCGCTTCGACCGCCGGGTAGAGCTCCGCTACGAACGCCGGGGCGAAGCAGTCGGCGAACACTTCCATGGCGTAGCGCAGCCTCTTGCCAAGGATGCGGATCTGATGGAGGTGCTCGTAGCCTTCGAGGTCAAGGCTGGCGGCCTCTTCCAGTTCCCTGAGCAGGCGCGTGAGTTGGGGAAGAGCCAGGTCGACGAGCGTGCGCAGGTGAAGATCGTTGGGCTTGTGAACGGCGGCCACCGTCTCGGCCAGGAACCGCTCAAAGGCAAAGGGGCAGTTCTTGCCTGCTCCCTCGAGCTGGAGCTGGGCGGCCTCTCGTTTGGCCACGACGTAACCAACCAGGCAATCCAGCCCAGGCCACAGTTTTCTCCCGTGCTCGCGGGCCCACTGGGTCAGGCTGGCGAGGAAAACGTCCCAGTCGCGGGCCTCCCCAGCGACCTGACGGATGTTGCGCAGGTGTTTACGGGCGCCTTTGTAAACTTTGGACGGCAAGCAGCAAGCGAAGATGTTCAGAGCCGCTCGTGCCCGTCGCGTGCCTACCCGCAACTGGTGAACGTGCTCGGGATCGTTGTCCGCCTGCTGCAGGGCCAGTGGGAGGTAGTCGCGCACCACTTCCAGTCGCACCGTCAGGACGTGCCGAGCCGCATCGGCTACCGGCGTCGTCGCCTTCAGCTCGGAGATCCACTTGCCTACGGCCAACTTTGTTCGCTCCCTTCTCTTCCATAATGGCGCGGGCAGAACGGTGGAGTTGCTGTCGATTCACAGTCTCTGCCCCAGGACAGCCCGGCGCACCCTCGAAGGCGGGACACGATGGCTTCCGGAGGGCCAAGACCGCGTGCCGCGGCACACTCGCCGAGCGGTTCCGAGCTGGGGAACGTCGAGCTAACAGGTGACGTGCAAGATGGCGTTGGTGTCGGCCAGGTTGTCCTTGAGCAACTGAACGGCCTTGGGAGTGGGGCACACCACCAGCTCCAGGCCGCGCTTTTCGACTTCCGCCTTGACCTCGTCCATGATCGGGAGGTGACCAAACATGCCGGTGCCGATGACCAGGCGTTTACACTCCCAGGGAATCTCTTCCCGAAGCGACACCGGCGTATGGCCGAACTGTTCCCGGAACTCCTGGGACGGTTTCTTCTTCCGCGGGCGCAGTTCACCCCGGTCGAGGATGATGTCCTTGGAGTATTTCTTGCCGTCGATCTTGAGGGAACCGAGCTTGCACTTGCCCCATTTCATGAGACAATCCTCCACTGACCGTAAGCCAGGCAACGCGCCGTAGGTGTAGATTTGGTTCAGGCTATGTGTCTAAATCGTGAATGTAGGCGGAAGTTGAAGGACCGTCAAGTAGGTTTTCAGAGATTCGTCCTTCGTGCTGCTGGGCCGATCGCCGCAACTGGGGGATGGTCGGTCTAGAAGTAAGGGCTTGCAGGGAAGGGGGATCCGAATCCGCGTTCGGATCGACTTCAGCGATCAAGAAGCGGTATCAAGAAACCGATGAAGGTTGAGCGGATCTGGGCAGGCTGAAAGAACCCCACCTGGTCGACAAGGTGATGCCTATGGCAAGGATGCAGACGCCCCGTCCCCAGGCAGCGGCGATGCCGGTTCGTGGCGGCCGCATCTGCCTAGTCACGTCCCGAAATGGGAACAATTTGGTCGTCCCCAAGGGTTGTCTGGAGCACGGCCGGACAGCCGAGCAAATTGCCTTGCAAGAAGCGTGGGAAGAGGCGGGCCTGATCGGCCTTTTGCACTCGCGGCCGATCGGTTCCTACCGCTATGAGAAGGCAGGCACGCGGTTCGAGGTAATGATGTTCCTCATGGACGTGACCACCGTGGTCAAGGACTGGCCGGAGTCTCGCTGGCGATCGAGGCACTGGTTGCGCCTCGCGGACGCCGTGGCGCGCGTTCGAGTGCGCGGGCTGCGTAAGCTGATTCGCAAGGCCCTGGCGGCTGAACCCGTCGAGTTGTCCTGAGTGGTGCAACCGCCAAGCTCTATGACGTCTGCCGCCCGCCGGACCGGGCCCGTCAACCTATGGTAGCCGGGTCAGGATCGCTGGGGCAATGAGGTGATCCACACCGAGTTCGCGCGCCGTGAGTGCTTGGCCTGTGCGGGAGTTCCGGGGACACCATACCTAACTACTTAGGCTACGCACAACACTGCGGAAACAACTCCTCGGGCATCCAATAGCGATGCCGGGGGTCTGGGGGGTTTGCACTTCATCGCGTACTCCGACGGGAAGAGTTCATGGGGAGTGGGTGTCCCCTTCCGCCCCTTCCGCTCCGTGAACTCTGATTTTCTCTACTTTTCTCTATCGCACGCCCGTCCAGTACCGGTGAAAAGTTGGTCTTGTACACGGGAGTGATGGCTGGGCCAGCTTGGCGCGGATCCGGACCGATCGATGGAATTCCTTCCATGGCGGGGTAACGGGCTCCGCTCCGGCCGCCCTGTTGGTCTCACCTGGCAGGCTCTCGGGTCTTGCCGGCATCGACAAGCCGGCGGACATTGTGCTCGGCGTGGAGCCAGTGGTCGAGATCACGCCCGTGAGGATGGCCCTCCTTCTCCCAGATGTAATAGGCGGCCACCGCAATCTCTCCATCCTGTCCGTTCCACTTCGACGGCTGCCCAGGATTTTCCGGTTTCGATGGGGATTGATTTTGATCCAGACTCATCGCGGGGGTTCCCTTGGTTTAAATAGTTGCTCATTGATTTAAAGTAAAAGGATGGCGCAACTCGTCGAGCATTCGTTCTGAGGCCCACCCAGCCCCGCCAGGCCAATCCTCAAAAGGCGACGAACCCACCTGCCCAGGCAAGTGTGCGGCCCTCACGGCCTTTGATCCGATCCGCCACTCACGAGTGGATCTCACTTCAGAATATACCCCTGAGCCCACCCAGTCAATCAGAAGATGGGGCCGCAAACTGGCCGCAATCACACCGTCGATGGCGGCATTTGATTTGCAGAAGGGTTAACCACCCAGCCGCGACCTGACGACCTCAGGACGCACAAGTATTTGCATGGCGGCATTCATTCTCACTTGACAGCCTTGTCCTGATCCTTGCCGACGTGGTGAGCGGTCTCGCGCGTCTTGGCCGAGCCGACATGGCCTTCCGGCGGCGGCGGCTTCTGCTCCGTCGCTTCGGACGGATCCTTGTCGCTCTGCTTGTGGTCGGGGCGGGGAGGACGCATCTTCATCAGCAGGTGATTGGAGACGCCGTTGGGGGTGGCAACGCTGATGTCCAGTAGCGGCTTTCCGTCCGCGCCGGGCGAAGGGCATGCCTCCTTGGAGATCGTGACTTCCAGTATGTTTCGACTCACGAGAACTTGTTTGGCCGGTTTTCCGCCGGCGATCACGTGGGTATCGTGGACGCTGAAGTTCTTGCCCTCGATGAGGATGGTCGATTCCTCGCCCTGTAGTGGAGGCGGCCCGTGCCAGGCCAGGAGCGTCGGCCGAAGCTGGCCGCCCTGAGAGCAAAAGATTCGCGAGTCGTTGTTGTTGTCCGTGAATGGAACCTGCACGATCAGTCGTTGCGTGGGCATGAGGCTCTTGAGTTGGTTGAGCCGCTCGAGGGCGATCTGGTATTCCTCGGGGCGATACTGCCCTTCGATCTTGGACCGGTTGAGGGCGCTTTCCGCCGCCACGAGCTTGCGAGCCAGGGTCGAGGCTTTCTCGAGGTCCGACTTCTGTCCATCGCCGGCCTCGCTGGTGCGAAACCAGTCGGCCACGGTGATGAACTCGATCCTGGGAACGAAGTTCGGCATGACGATCAACGCCGTGCATTCGCGCTGGCCCGGCTCGATGCTCTGTTCCTTGCCGGTCGGGTCCGGGAACCGTCCGTTCAAGAGTAGCTGGATATCGGTGATCAGGTGGCCGTCTCTCATGCGGGTCTGGATCCTGGGATAGAAGATCCAGCCGAAGGACCGCTCGCCGGCCCCGAAGCCGACCATTGTGGGATTGAGCCGGATGGCGTTCTCGTCCTCCGCGCCGCGTCGCTCGGATGCCAGACCCACCACGGCCAGGCCGCTCAAGGCCTTGAGCGGCCCCACGGGCGCGACCGCGGCCAGATCGAAGGCCGACTGCGTCCGCCGGCCGAAGCCGTCTGCCACATTCTGCTGCGCAATGACTGGCTCGATGGCGTACACCCTGAGCGGCCATTTTTCGTCGACGTATCTCTCGAAGAGGCGCATGGCCTCCTCCGACGCGTTGGGCTCGAAGAAGCTGATTTTTTTTAGACCCTCCGGCTTGAGAGTGGGGTCCTGATCGATCATGTCCTGCTTGAGCCGGCGATTGACGGCCGCGGCCTGAATGCGCAGCGCGTATCCCAGGAAATTCGAGGTGCGGCGGCGGTGTGCGCCGGGATCGTCATCCTCGACTCGTCCCGCGTCTCGTCCGCCGGCCCTCAGTACCTGTTGGTCCTGGGTGCTGACGAGCTGCAAGTGGGCGAGTTTCGTGTAATCTCGGTGCATGACCAGGTCACCGACCTCCTCGAGCGGATCGAACATGGCGACGCGCTGGCCCCCGCGAACCGGCGTGGCGGCCTCTTCCAGCAACTGGTACGAGGCCTCGAGCTCACCGCGCAACCAGTCGGCGACTCGTGCGCTGCGGTGGTGAGGCTCGTCGGCCAGGTCCCGGGCGAGCAGGCGCTCGGCCTCGTTCTTGAGCAGGGCGATGCTCTGCGGCCCGTAGAAAACCTCGGTGTCGGCATACGAGACAAGTGAGAACGAGCCTGCGCCCGGTCCCGACGTCGGCTGGCCGTCCTTGGTGGGCGGGTTGCCGAACGCCTGAGTCAGGTTGTTCACCGTCTCATTGATCACGGTGTTTCGAAGCGTGTTGCGGAGCGTGTCCCTGGTCATCAGCGACTTCGCAGAGACCGTGATGATCGCCCCTTTACCGCGCCGGCTCCTCGGCCCCGGCGACAAAGTGACAGGAATTCGGACCAGGTACAATCCGTAACCCGGCCGGTCCGTAAGATCGTCTCCCGCGTTGATCCTGCGCAGTTGATTGAGGTGATTGAGATAATTCGAGTGCTCATCAAGAACGACGGTCGCCTCGAGGGCCACCGCCGTCCGGTCCGGCGAACCGCTGGGTGCTGGCGTGGTCGCACTCGGGCTTGCGGTTGATTTGGGTGACGAACTGGCGGCGGCCGTCGGATTACCGGGAGTCGTCTCTTGCCCCGCGGGATTCTCGAGAGTCGTACCCACGGACAAGCGATGCGCTTCAGCCTCACTGCGCCGGATCGACGCGTTGATGTCGCCCTTGAAGCTCGTCTTGAGCCATTCGGACAACTGAGTCTCATACTCCGAGCGGAATTTTGCAAGCCGGTCCTGTCCCCAGACATCCGGCGACTTGACGCCGATTGTCCCGTTGGCTGTCAGCATCCGGTCGAGGTCGTCGATCATCTGTTCGGCGTCAGGCAGGCGTATTTGTGCCTCGACCATCCGATCTTCGCCTCCATGGATGCTGCCATCGCTCTTGCCCACTCCGACGCAGGCGAGCCCGCTGGGCATGAGTGCGACGAGAAGCAGGAGACGGAACGCCGAGAAGCAACGCGTCTGTCCTCGAGTGATCATGGGAGCCTCTGGTCCGAGCCAACCGGCAATGACGGTCATCATCAGAGTGAAATCGGCTGGAGTTTGCCGGTTACTCCACCAATTCCGAAGGATCTCGCGCGGATTGTAAGAATTACCTCACGGACGAAGCGTGGCCGCGAGGAATCCGCGGCGTTGTCGTGGTTCAACTCTTTGCCAGCTTACCCAGGGTCGCCAACTTCAAACCCGGACTAGTGACGACAGCGGGCCCGGCATCATTCGGCTCGGTCTGGCCGTCCGGGCCGTTTTCGGGTACGGTGAAGAGTCCTTCCAGGACGATGGTGTAGGCGGAGGCTTTCGCAGACATGGGATGCCCGTCCGCGTCAAGACGCCCGAACCGCGGGCACCGGCGGGTTGGGAGCCAGGTAGAGGACCGCGATCCGTGTCCTATCGCAGTTTCAAACACCTGCTCGGTGAAACCAGCCTGGAGCGGAAATGCCGCTTCATCTTCGGGCTGGGGATCTTTCTGTTGGTAACAGTCAGCTTCCTCTTGTATGGCCTCAAGACCGAGACCCTGGTGAAGAAGCAGACGACTCAGGCGGCCCGCACGCTCGTCAACCCCACGCTCATGAACATCCATTACAAGAAGCTGGGGAACGAGGATTTCGAGTCGATCATCGACGTGCTCTGGGGAGGCCTCAGACCGCTCGACGACATGCCCAACTCCGAGCCCTGGGTCCTCAATCCCTACAACACCAAGGATTCCAAGAAGCAGCCTGCAGACGAGTTCGAGAGGACCACGCTGGCCCGATTTGTCCAGGCGGCGTCCGACGAGGATGCCATGCGGAAGGCCGGCAAGCCCCAGGAAAAACCCTACTACTTCGCCGACGGCTCTCCGATGTGGGCCGATCGGATCAACAAGACCAAGAAAGAATATCAGTACATCCAGGCGGTCACTTTCAAGCCCTCGTGCCTGATGGATTGCCACAGCAAGGATAAGGACGGTGGGGCGCCGGATAGTCAGAACGAGAGTACCGACCACCTGGACAACCACTTCTGGCGTCAGGCAGCGGACGGCCAGCACTCGGTGCCCGTCAAGGCCGGCGACCTGGCGGGTGCCGTGGTCGTGCACCTCCCGATGGAACAGACCGAGAAGGCGATCAATAGCAACCGGGCCATGCTGATCACCGCGGCCCTGGTGACGGCCATCCTGGCGATGGTTTCGTCGTACATGATCGTGCGTTACGTGATCGTCAAGCCGGTCAAGCACTTGCGCGACGTCTCCGACGCCATCGCGGCGGGGCGGCTAAACATCCGCAGCCAGATCCAGACCGGCGACGAGTTCGAGGACCTCTCGCACGCCTTCAACCGGATGTTGCATAACCTGGTGGCCATGCAGCAAGAACTGCGCGACGTCAACGGCGACCTGGATCGCAAGGTGGACGAGTTGGCCCAGGCGAACATGGCTCTTTACGAGATGAATCGGATCAAGAGTGACTTCCTGGCGACCATGAGCCACGAGCTGCGGACGCCGCTGAACTCGATCATCGGCTTCTCCGAGGTCCTCTCCGGCAGCGACGCCCTGGGAGACCGGCAGCGGCGGTATGCCAGCAACATCCAGACCTCCGGTAAGATGTTGCTGGGGATGATCAACGACATTCTGGACCTGGCCAAGATCGAGAGCGGCAAGATGGAGGTTCGGATCGAGGACTTCTCGATTCGCGATGTTTGCGAGGCGCTTGCCAACCTGACGCGGCCGATGGCCGACCGCAAGAACATCACGCTGGAGTGCCGGCTTGAGGAAGCGATCCCCTTGCTGCGGCAGGACCCTGGCAAAGTCCGCCAGATTCTCTACAATCTGCTTTCCAACGCCATCAAGTTCACACCGGAGGGCGGCCGTGTGACCCTCCGTGCCAGGACCGACGGACGCTACGTGGTGCTCGAGGTGGAAGACACGGGCATTGGCATCGCCGAGGAAGACCGGGAGACCGTATTCGAGAAGTTCCGGCAGGCCAAGGTGCCCGGCCAGGAGGACAATGTTCTGACTCGTGAGCATCAAGGCACCGGGCTGGGGCTGTCGATTGTCCGCGAGCTGACCCGGTTGCTTGGCGGTGAAATTCACTTGAAGAGCCAGCTCGGGCAGGGAAGCACCTTCACCATCCGGCTCCCCCTCCAGTTGTCTGGAAACCGGAAGTTCGATGTGGCTCTCTCCGACGAGGCGATCGACCTGACCAAGGCAAGGCGGATCGAGGCGCATGCTCCTCCTCCACATGTCCCGCTGGGGCGTCCCCAGCAGATCGGCAACGGTGCGCTGGAGCAGGCTCGCGGCAGGGAGCGAAAACCGTCGCTGTCATGAGACGTGGAGCAGATCTCTGGCCCAGGCCAGAGCATCGCGGATCGACCCGACCGCACAAGCAAAACACCAAGGCTTGTGGTTCCGGCTGCAAACTGCACCCTGACTGGTTTCGTGGCCCTCTGATGTGGTTGATGGAATGAGCTCCCTGAAGAACCCACCCACCAAGTCGCGACGTGACCGGCAACGGTTGATTCTTGGTCTCCTGGTGAGCGGCGGGCTGTTTCTGGCTCTGGGAATGGCCGTGGCCCTCCGGCTCCAGGGCCCGGTGAAAACCCTGCCCTACGGGCAATTTCGCAAGCAGCTCGAACGAGGTGAAATCGCGTCGGTGCGGCTTGGTCCCACCCTGATCGAGGGCCGGCTGCTGGCGGTCAATCCGCAGGATGGCCGGCCGATCCACTTCCGCGTATCCCGTGTCGGCATGGAACACGATGTCGACCTGATCCGCCTGCTCGACGTCCACATTCCCGGCGGTGACTACGAGGCCGAAACCGGGCCTTCCCCGCTGCAGACGGTCGTCTTTCCGGGCGCGCTTTTCTTGCTCATGCTGCTGGCGTTTTCCTGGGTCGTCTCTCGTTCCGGAGGAATGGGTTCGGCCATGGCCTTCGCCAAGAGCCGGGCGCGCGTTTACACCGGCAACGCGCAGCGCGTGACGTTCGAGGACGTCGCCGGGCATGACGAGGTCGTCATCGAGCTGAAAGAGATCGTCGAGTTCCTCCAGACGCCCGGAAAGTATTGCTCGCTGGGTGGTCGGGTTCCCAAGGGAGTCCTCCTGATCGGCGCTCCGGGTACCGGTAAGACGCTGCTGGCTCGCGCAGTGGCCGGCGAGGCGGGTGTGCCGTTCTTCTCCCTGTCCGGCTCCGACTTCGTCGAGCTCTTCGTGGGGGTCGGTGCCTCACGGGTCAGGAACCTTTTTGCCCGCGCCCAGGCCAAGGCGCCTTGCCTCATCTTCATTGATGAGCTGGACGCGATTGGCAAGGCTCGCGGCGCGGGAGGGCCAGGCAGCCACGACGAGCGCGATCAAACGCTCAACCAGTTGCTCGTGGAGATGGACGGGTTTGACGCCAACCGAGGAATCATCCTGCTGGCCGCGACCAATCGCCCAGAGACGCTCGACCAGGCGCTGGTGAGGCCGGGCCGCTTTGATCGCCAGGTGGTCGTCGACCGTCCCGACCTGATTGGCCGCGAGCAGATTCTCAAGGTCCACGCGCGCGCCGTCCCGCTCGAGGAAACAATCAACCTGCGCCAGGTCGCGGCGATCACGCCGGGCTTCGTCGGCGCCGACCTGGCCAATCTCGTCAACGAGGCGGCCTTGCTGGCGGCCCGCCGAGGCAAGACGACCGTCGGCCTCCCCGAGTTCGAGGAGGGGATCGAGCGCCTGATCGCCGGTCCGGAAAAGCGCCAGCGCCTGCTGCGCCGCGAGGAGAAGAATCGCATCGCCTTCCATGAGGCCGGACACGCCCTGGTCGCCCGCAAACTTCCCGAGACCGACCCGGTGCACAAGATCTCGATCATCGGCCGCGGGAATGGAGCGCTTGGCTATACACTTTACCGCCCCGAAGAGGACCGCCTGCTGCACACCCGGACGTCGCTGGAGAACGCGGTCAGCAGTCTGCTGGGGGGCGCGCTGGCCGAGGAATTGGCCCTGGGCGAGGCCTCCGACGGCTGCTCGAGCGATCTGCGCCGCGCCACCCAGATCGCCCGGCGAATGGTTGTGGAGTTTGGCATGAGCCCGGTTCTGGGCCGCCTGAATTACCTCAAGGACTCCGGCCTGAGCAGCCCCACCGCGGCGGAGCTGTCCTGGAGCGAACAGACCGCCCGGGAGATCGATCTCGAAGTGCGCCGGATCATCGACGAAGCCCAGGCCAGGGCTCGGATCATCCTGCAAGGCCATCGAGAGACCCTCGACGAAATCGCGGCTCGTTTGATCGAACAGGAGACCGTCGACGCCGCCGAGCTCAAAGCGATCCTGGAAAATGCGGAATGCCGAACGGAAGATACGCCACGCGGAGTGGGTGGACCTGGATCCGAGTCGTGATTCCGTGCCGGGCGTATTTCGGAGTCGGCCTCGGTCAGGTAGACTCTTCTGGACACAGTGATCAGTGCACAAGATTTCGCCAACGCGAAGAGCGGTTCGGAGCGCAGGTCATGACATGGCAGGGGGGTGGACCGCCCGTGGTCGGTGTTGACCTGGGCGGGACGAAAACACTGGCCGGCGTGGTCAGCGCCGAGAACAGGATCCTGGGGCGCGGCAAGCGCGACACGCCGGCCAGGGACGGTGGCCCGGCAATCCTCCAGGAGATGATCGCGTGCGTGGACGAGGCCCTGGTATGCGCCGGAATCCCACGTCAGGACGTCGTGGCGGGCGGAATTGGCTCGCCCGGTCCGCTCGATGTCAAGTCCGGAGTGATTCTCTTCAGCGCCAATCTCAACGTGAAGAATTATCCGATTGGTCCGGAGCTTTCCGCTTATCTTGACCGGCCGGTTCTCGTCCAGAACGACGTACGCGTGGCAGGATACGCCGAATTCCGGCTGGGTGCCGGGCGCGGCTACCGGGACCTGATCGCGGCCTTCGTGGGCACGGGCATCGGCGGCTGCATCATCCTGGGCGGCGAGATCGTCACCGGCTCGACCGGAAACGCCGGCGAGATCGGCCATACGATCGTCAAGGCCAACGGTCCACAGTGCGGTTGCGGCGCCCATGGCTGCATGGAAGCGATGGCGAGCAAGACGGCGATCCAGCGACGAGTCAACAAGGCGATTCAAAAGGGCATTCCCACGGTGCTCCGCGATAAGATGGCTCGCAAGGGCGGGCGACTCAAGAGCCGGGACCTCGCCGAGGCGGTTGCCGCCAAGGATCCCGTTGCACTGAAAGCCGTGGAACGAGCCGCCCATTACCTGGGCTTGGGCCTGGGCGGGCTGGTGAATGTCCTCGGTCCGGAAGTCGTTATCATCGGCGGCGGCGTCGTCAACGCCCTGGGTGATCCGTGGATCGACTCGACGCGCACCGCAGCTCGAACACAGATCATTACCGACCCCGACGGCCATATCAAGATCGTGCGCGCCGAACTCGGCGACGATGCCGGCATCCTGGGAGCGGCCCTGCTGGCTCGAGAACACTTCATCCACTCATGAGATCTCCATGCGGACATCGCCTCGTTCGGAGCCCGGCCAAGCGGCCCGCGATCCGGCCGAACCGATCACCGCGATCTGGCGTCTGAGTCGCTGAGCGGCACCAGCAAAGGTCCGACGTGAAAGATCGTCGCACGCGGCTTCACGTTGACATATTGTATTCGGTACAGCTTTTGCTATGCTCTCTCGCATCGGTTCGTGCCGGGCGTGCTGTGACTCGCCTTCGGAAGCTACCGGCAGGCAGGAGCAGCATCCTCGACTTCTTGGATCTGTGATCGCTCCTGGGCCTACAACACGGGTTGCGAACCATGAAGAGACGAAAGCGGGACCACCAGCGCGCACTGCTTGCCCGTTTGACCCGACATGTCGAAATCAGTCTCGATTGCCTGCGTCCTCGCCGCATCCGCACGAGGTCGGCCAGGTATGCCGCGGCCCTGGGCGAAATGCTGGGCTTGATCACGCGTCCCAGACGCTGCGTCTGGTGTCGCCGTCGCGGGCGTCTTCAGCGTCATCATTGGGATTACGCGGAACCGCTCAACGTGACCTTCCTTTGCCCTGACTGTCACTCCGTTGCCGACGTGATGGTCGCGCGTGCACAAAGTGCCTAAGTTCTTGGCGGAGGCGTCGCCCTGGTAAGCGAGGATCGGTCTTGCGGGTTAGCGGGACCGACGAGTTCGGGGGGACTGACCAGGGGTAGCTGGACCTCAAAGGTCGTGCCCTGGCCGACCGGGGAAGACCAGTGCAGCGAGCCTCCCGCCAGGGCGACGATCCGGGCTGCGCGGGGAAGGCCAAGACCCAGGCCCCGACCCGCCTGTCGCCCACAGTAGAAGGGATCAAACAGGTGAGCCCCTTCGGCCGGGCCGATGCCCTTACCGCTATCGCAGATCCACCAGCGGAGTTCGTTGTCCTGGAGTCGCGATCGCACCTGCACTTTGCCTCCCGGGGGTGTCGCCTGAATGGCGTTGCGAACCAGCGTCTCGGCCAGGTGACCGAGCGCATCGGGGTCGGCCCACGTTGGCGATTCAGTCTGTTCCAGTTCGCTCTCAAGACGGATGCCTCGCGCCTCGCATTCCTCTCGAAAGCTCGCCAGGCAAGCGCGAAGTACCTCCGACGGACGGCAGGAACGGGGCCTGAGCGAAGGTGGGCGAGCGACAAACATCAGGTCGCGAAGAATCCAGTGCGTCCGCTGCGCCTGGCTGAGGATGATTCGCAGGGATCGGCTGGTCTCGGCCTCCTGGGACCGCCCGAGGAGCAACTGGGCTCGACCGACGATCACGGCCAGCGGATTGTTGAGCTCGTGCCCGGCCCCCGCGGCAAACTCGGCCAGGGCCTCGAGCTTTCGATTCCGGATCCGGGCTTCGTCGTCGTCAACTTGCTGTCGGACCGACGAGATGATCGCCTGCAACCGCTGCTCCAGGACCCTCTGTTCGGCCACGAGTGACGCCCATGCCTCCCAGGCAGCGAGCACCGGCGTGGTCTTCAGGCGTTGCAGAAGAACCGCCTGGGACTGATTGCACCAGAGCTGAATCTCCGCCTGAACAAGACTGCCGGCCTTGAGGGGAAGCACCAGCGATGGAGGCCGGTTCTGACGTTGATCCGGTGCGGTCGATTCCGGCCGCTCGCCTGCCGCCCCGACCGCGTCGGCCCGCGGTCCCGCATCCGGATCATCTTTCCAGAGCACCCGCGCGGCGCTGACTTCGGGCTCGGCACACCAGACCATGCCGGCCCGGGTCGCCCAGCTTTCCGCACGCTCGGACGGCTTCGAGTCGGCAAGTGCCTGGAGCAGCCGCTCCTGGCTTTCGCTCTTGCGCAGGGTCTCGGCCAGTTGAAGCGTGAGCCGGGCGCTCTGCCGGGTCATGCGTTCCTCGTGAGCCGTGGCATCGGCCGCGGCAAAGAGCGAGCCGCACCGCGACTGGACCTCCGCAACCAGGATCCGCAAGCGCGGCTCTGTGGGCATGGAATTCTGGTTGGTCGAGGGAGTCAGCGACCAGGGGGTGTTCTCGGCACAGAGGAACGCTCGCTGGATCAGAGCCAGTCGCTCCGGCTCGGTTGCGGCGCAATTCAACGTCTCGCACGATCGGTCGTGCAGCCACGCCGCGTCCACGACCAGCGGGTCGCATCGCCACCGTTCGGCCAGTCGGCGGCCGAGGTCGCACAGGTCGGTGCCAAGTTGCGAGACTTCCAGGTGATGGCGCGCGGAGGAGTCGGTCTCGCCCAGCCAGCCGACGATCCATTCCGGATCGATCGCAGCGACGGCCCATCGGCCCAGGCCATGAAGTAGCGCGGCGCGAGCCAGTCGGTCGCAATTGAGATCACCGGCCTCGCGGCCCAGCGAGCGGGCGGCAACGCTGACCGCGACCGTGTGTCTCCAGAGGCGTTGAAAGACCTCCGCGCGTGGCCCGCAGAGGTTTCCCGAAGGCCACCAGGGAAGGTCCGCGACGAGCTTGATGGGATCGAACCCGGCGCGTGCGGTCACTTCACCGAGGACCCAACCGGGATCAAGGTCGCAGATTGTCCGCAGGCGCAACCAGTCGGCGGCAGGAGAGCCAGCTTCGAGGCAGCTCTCCCCAGCGGCACTCATCACCTGCCGGGCCGTCACCGGTCGGATGGGAAGATGCTCGAGCCCTTCCACGCGACAGCGCAGTTCGCCGGAAATCGTTTTCCGTCCTGGTTGGACTCGCACAGTCATCGGGCTCCTTCCCGATCCGTGTCACTCTATGCATCGAAGCAGAGTATCGATAGCCAGCATGAATAGGTCATGCGTCTCCGACGCGATCCGGACGTCAGAAAACTTGAGGCCTCCAAACATTGCCTGGCGCTCAGCGAAGGGGGCTGGTCTCCATATCCAAGAGTCGGCAAATACGGCGCATCAGTTCATCGATATCGAGCGGCTTGTGCAGGAAATCGTCGGCCCCCGACTTGCGGAGATCCTCAATTTTGTCCTCCTCGATCATTCCCGAGATGCAGATGATCTTGATGTCTGACATCGTCGGATCGCGCCGGATCAGCTCGCAAACCGCCTGCCCGTTGATGTCCGGCAGCATCACATCGAGAATGATCAGGTCGGGGTGGTACTCCTTGGCGAGCATGCCAGCGCCGAAACCGTTATTGACGGTCTTGTGCTCGAACCGCGCATCCGAGGCAAGTACTTCCGAGATCAGATCGACCACGGCCTGATCGTCGTCCACGATCAGGATCCGTCGGCGTCCGCTTTCCAGCGCGTCCGTCGGGATCCCGTTCTCTTTCATGAAGCGGACGAGCGCCTCGCGGGGAATTCGCCGAAACCTCGATCCGGGAACCCGAAAGCCTTTCAGCTGTCCCGAGTCGAAGCAGCGTATTATGGTTTGTTGACTGACTTTGCAAATCTTCGCTGCCTCGCCAGTCGTGTAAACGGTCTTCATGTGTGAGTCCCGATTTGCAAGATCAAGGACGAAGTCGCACTCCCCCCAATCCGGCCGGAAGGGCCAGTACGCTCGGCGACGACATTTCCTGATCTGCCTCCATGCAACACTCCGTTGCCTTAAAAAAACTCGACAACTTTGAGCCAGACGACGTTGCCACGTCGAACCGCCTCAACTTCTAGGTACCGCACAAACGGTAAACTCTGCGAAGCCTATAGATATTGCCGAGTTTGCCAATCCAACCAATTGTAAAATAGTACTCGAAATTGTCAATCCAAATGGGAGTGAAGAACGGAGTCGCCCATTTTTCTCACCTTGGCTAGCTAAGTCATTGCCATCACACGGTTTCTTCTAACAAACGTTCCACTGGGAAAGATAGGGGATAAAGGAAGTTCCTGGCACGAAGTGCCCATTGAGTCTGGCAAAGGTTGGTTTTCTTGACAAGGGAATGGCACCGCAGCCGGAATGTCAAGCCCGGGTAGCGACCTGGTTCTCGAGAGCCCGCAGGGTTTCCGTGCTCTAAGCAAACGGGGCGCGATCTGGTGGGCTGGATGCGAGAGCGAGACGATGGGCACTCACGTTCAAAAATATTGTCTTACGTGGAGCAGGCGGATTCGCCGCTCTGCCGTTCCAGCTTGCCGAGGATTGGCGTGGTGACATCCGGGTCCAAAGGGTTGACGGTTGACGCAGGCGAGCCGCCACGTTTGAGCTGGATCAGCAGTGTGGCCATGTCGGCGGGGCTGATGCCGCTGATTCGCCCGGCTTGGCCCAGCGAACGAGGACGGATCCGCTCGAATTTCTCGCGCGCTTCGGCCCGGAGCTGGGGAATCGCCCGGTAGTCAAGATCGGCGGGGATCGGCTTATCTTCGAGCCGGCGAAACCGTTCGATCTGCTCCACCTGCCGTCCGATGTACCCGTTGTACTTGGCTTCAATGATTACTTGCGTGATCACGTCCCGGCTGAACCCTTCGCGGTCGAACGCGTGCTCCAGTCGGAGCAGATCTTCCCAGGTTGACTCGGGTCGCCGGAGCCACTGAAACAGGGAATTTCCACGGACCCGTGTGGTCTTCAAGGTCTCGCGAAGCCGGGCAATCGCGTCGCGTCGCGTCTCGAAGCGGGCCCACCTCTGGTCGTCCACCAGGCCGACCTGACGGCCCAGCTCGGTCAGTCGCAAGTCGGCATTGTCGTGACGCAGCAGCAGTCGATACTCGGCCCGGCTGGTGAACATCCGATATGGCTCATCCACGCCGCGAGTGACCAGGTCGTCGATGAGGACGCCAAGATAGGCTTGCGATCGATCGACGAGCAGCGGGGCTTGATCTTGCACGGCAAGGGCGGCGTTGATGCCGGCGATCAGGCCCTGGGACGCGGCCTCCTCGTAGCCCGTGGTGCCGTTGATCTGACCAGCGAAGTAGAGCCCCGGCAAGGCCTTGGTTTCGAGAGTCGCGCGAAGCTGCTCCGGGGGAGCGTAGTCGTATTCCACGGCATAGCCGTAACGCATGATCTCGGCGTGCTCGAGCCCCGGAATCAGGGGGATGATCGCTTCCTGGACATCGCGAGGCAAGCTGGTGGAAATCCCGTTGCAGTAATACTCCAGCGTGTTTCTTCCCTCGGGTTCGAGGAAGATCTGATGTGCCTGGCGATCGGCGAAACGCACGATCTTGTCCTCGATGGACGGGCAGTACCTGGGCCCCGTCGATTGGATCTGTCCCGAATACATCGGGGCCCGATGCAGGTTGTCCCGGATGATGTCATGAACAGCCGGATTGGTGTACGTGATGTGGCAATCGACCTGGTTCTGGGTAATCCGATCCGTGAGAAACGAGAATGGCACAGGGTCGGAATCGCCGGGTTGAGGTTCCAGCCGCTCGAAATCGATGGTGCGTCCGTTGAGCCTCGGCGGCGTTCCCGTCTTGAATCGACGGAGCTCGAAGCCGAGCTCAAAGAGGCTGCGAGAGAGCCCGGTCGCGGCCACGTCGCCACCCCGGCCGCCGGGCGTTTTGACCTCTCCGGTGTGCATGAGCGCCTGGAGGAACGTCCCCGTGGTCAGCACGACCGCTCGGGCACGGTACTGGATGCCACCCCGGCACCGTACGCCGGCGACCCGGCCCGACTCGACCTCAATCGACTCGACCATCTCCTGGCGAAGCGTGAGGTTCTGCTGTCGCTCGACCGTGAGCTTGGCCAGGAACTGGTAGGCTTTCTTGTCGCACTGGGCACGCGGACTATGCATCGCCGGCCCCTTGCCCCGGTTGAGCAGGCGAAACTGGATCGCCGTGGCGTCGGTGAGGATTCCCATCGCGCCGCCCAAGGCATCGATCTCGCGGACGATCTGACCCTTGGCCACGCCGCCAATCGCCGGATTGCAGCTCATCTGGCCCACTGTGTCGCAATTCAGGGTGAGCAGAGCGGTGCCCAGACCCATCCTGGAGGCTGCCAGCGCCGCCTCGAGCCCGGCATGCCCGGCTCCTACCACGACGACGTCAAATCGATAGGGGTCGTGCTTCCGCGTCATGAGCCCCTGATTCGCGGCCAGGCCGCGGCAAAGAAGACGTTAAACCAGGCCGCGTCGATCGAATGCGTGCTCCGCCACAGCTCGAGGGCCAGGATTCATTCATCTTATAGAGACGAGCGCCCGACCGAATAGGGGAACCGGCACGGTTCCCCGCAAACCCCACCCGACGGCTGGTAGAGAAAAGTAGAGAAAACGGGAGTTCCAGCAGCTAGCAATGTTCCGTAGCGGAAGAGCGGAAGGAGCCACCCACTATCTGGCACCCGGGAAACGTGCTTGGTCCGCAACGTCCCCCTTTCACCGGACCTGGACGGGCGTGCGGTAGAGAAAAGTAGAGAAAACGGGAGTTCCGGCAGCGAGGGGCTCCGGCCAGGCGCCTTCGCCTGAGCTAAGTGGGGAGTCTGGGGAAAGAAAACACCCTTGCCAGTGAGAATCCTAATCCTCATGGTCTCCCAGTCTCCGACCGGCGGCGCGTCATCTGGAGACTCACGGTCGGCCGAGCGGCAGGGTCGGGAGGCCCTCGCCGAACCAAAGCCGACCGGCGGGTCGGGAGACCGTCGCCGAACGAAACAAATCCGCAACGAAAGCAGTCTGGGCCAGAGGGCGGTCAAGACCAACTTTGCAGCATGCCACCCGACGGCTTGCACCTGCCCACGATCTCAGGCTACCCTGGACATTTCGTGTTGCGGATCAGGATCGAGACCCCATCAAACCATCTATTGGGAACGACAGCCATGGCAGAGACACGTAAAGGTGAAGTGACGTTCAAGGGCAATCCGATCGACCTCATTGGTCCCAAGCTGAAGGCCGGCGATCCTGCGCCGGACTTCATCTGCGTTGGAGCCGGACTCTCGCTGGTCAAGCTGGCCGACACCGCCGGCAAGGCCCGCCTGTTCAATGTGGTTCCCTCGCTCGACACTCCCGTCTGCAACAAGCAGACCAAGCGATTTGCCGAGGAGCTCACGGCCCTGGGCGATAAGGTCGCCGCCTACACCGTGAGCCTCGACCTGCCGTTTGCCCAGGCAAGGTTTTGCACCGAGGCCAACATCGAGAACTTGAAGAACCTCTCCGACGTGCACAACCACAGCTTTGGTCAACATTACGGCGTGCTCATCCAGGGTTTGCCGATCCCCCTCCTGGCACGCTCCGTGTTCGTGGTGGATCCCTCGAACAAGATCACCTACGCCGAGATCGTGCCAGAGATCGCCCAAGAGCCCGACTACGAGCCGGCCCTGAGCGCACTGAAG
>JAFAHT010000436.1 GCA_019237095.1 Planctomycetaceae bacterium | reverse complement strand
AAGTGATGGCTGCTCTGCGCAAGGCGGCGATCGGCTTGATGCGGACCATGGGGGTGACCAACATCGCGGAGGCACTTCGCCGTAACGCTTCTCAAGTCGGCGTTCTCTTCACCAGACTGGGTATCTTCAAACAGTAATTGACCCTGTGTGTCGTCCTGGCGCCAGAACGCGAGCAGAGCGGCCAGTCCGGCCAAAGGCAGCAGCAAAGTAATTGACCATGAAGTTGTTCCGCCGACGCACTCTTTACTGGACATTTTACCGGCCCCTGCGAATCTGCCTCCGGTGTCACTCCGGAGACCTCATTCAGTGTTGATCGTAAACACCTTGTCAGAAAGAGGCTGCGGACACAACCAAGGAGAGGATACTCGACTCGGAAAGGCTCTTCGCGTCCTTCCATGGGCCCGGCCCTGTCATCCTTTGAGGGATGACCGGTAAGATGGATGGGGAGTTCCGGGTCAAGGTCGGCCGGGTCAATGTCGATCGGATCATTGTTCTGGACGAACCCGAGGGCAAGGAGTCGAATGGACCCCATGACATCATCTCAGGACGTTCCGAAGCCGCGGCGCCGCTGGGTGCGCTGGTTGTTCGTCGCGGCGCTTGGCGGTTTGGCCGGCCTCCTCGTCTTGCTGCTCGCGCTACCCTGGATCATCGAAGTTCGGGGGATGCAGCGATTGCTGGCCAACCTGGCCAGCCGGGTGATGGCTCCGGGAGCCGTCCGGTTTGAGCACCTGAGAGTGTTCTGGAATCGTCCCACGGAGATCAACGGACTGGTACTGCGCGATGCACAGGGCGATGACATCGTCGTCTCGCCCCGGGCCCATTTTAGCTGGAGCCTTCGGGAGACCTTACTGACCCGCCCTGCGTCTGCGACGCTCACGCTCGATCATGCCGCGGTGGACATCGAGCGCTCGGCCGGCGGGAGGGTTGATCTGCTCGAGACTCTCAAGCCGATCCTCAAGGACGAGCCGGATCTGACTCTGCTGGTGCGGGTCGTTGACGGCAGGCTCCGTTTTCGCAACGAGGGCCTCGAAGAGCCGTTCCTGGCCGACAAGGCCGATATCGAGCTCGACCTCAACGCCTATCCGCAGCCGATCGCCTGGCGAATGAAGCTAGAGCGAGCCGGAGCGAACTCTGAGCCGGGGCGCGTGCAGATCCAGGGAAGCATGAGCCGGGAAAAAAAGACCGATGGCCTGCCAGAGGAGCTGGAGCTTTCGATCAATGGGAATCACTGGCCATGGGCTTATTCCAGCGCTCGGATCAAGGCCCGAGGAGCTTTCAGTGGAACGATCGACGCCCGCCACAAGAGCGGTGAGCTGGCGCTCGGGGGCGATGCACAAGTGCTCGACCTGCATGCGACGGGATCGGCACTCTCGGGCGATGAATTGCATCTGGATACGATCACCGCGGTCTGGAAGGCAGGCCGGAAAGCCGGGAGCTGGACGGCCGAGCGTCTGGACGTGACATCGCCGGTGGGAACGATCAAAGCATCGGGTTCCTTCCCTGCAGTCAACGATCGCGGGGCACATGTAGAAGGGAATCTGGATCTCGCCGCGCTGGCGCGACAGATTCCCCGGACCCTGCGGCTGCGCGACGACCTACGCCTGGAGAAAGGGTCCGTCGAGCTTCGTGCGGAGGTAAGTGGCGATGCCGGGAAAGCCGGGCAGTCCATACTCGCGACCGCCCGCCTGAGCGACCTGACCGCCCGGCACGGCACCCAGAGCCTGTCATTTCGCGATCCCGCGACCTTCACCGCCCGCCTGCATCGTCAGACCGACAGCCTGAGCCTGGAACAGCTCGATGTCCAGACGCCTTTCTTGACCGCGACCGGACGGGGAGACCTGGACCGGGGGATCAACGTGTCCGCCTCGATCGACCTGGGGGCGGCCACCCAGCGGCTTCACGACTGGGTTGATCTGGGGCGGATCGAGCTTGCCGGCCAGGGTACGATCGATGCTCGATACCAGCGGATTGCCAGCCGGTTTGAGATCGGGGCGAATGCTGAGTTCAAGGGCTTGGGCGCCAGTGGGCTGCCCGCCGTCGAGACCCTGCACCGCGACAAGGTGGTTGCCACATTTGCGGTCAAAGGAGGGGCGGCGCCTTCAGGGCTACCCACCAGCCTTCATGAGCTTTCCCTCACCGGGCAAAGCGATCTCGAGGAAATCACGCTGAGCGGCGGGCGCGATCAGGCAAGCGGGGTCATCGGGCTCGACGCCAGGGCGCAGACCCAGCTTGTCACCGGCGGTAAGAAGCAGAAGGCGGAGTCAACACTCCAGGCGCATTGGGGCGACAAGGAAGTCACGCTCGACAAGATCCTGGTGTTGCTGGTGCCGATCGTCGGGCCGGGCGGACAGTTTCTGCCCAGCGAACCGGCACGCTGGTCAGGCAAGGGCACGTACGACATCACCAAGGATGAGCTCACAATCACGGCGGATTCCGGACCGGCCGAGGCCAAGCTCAAGCCGCTTGCTCTGGCGCCGACACAGGTGCGAGCGGGAGGGTTGAAGACCCGCGATGCCGCCTGGCTTGACGTCAGCCTCACAGGGGATGTACCAGCGCTGAGCAGCCTGGCCGGCTTGGATCAACCTCGACTGGCGGGATTGCTCAGCGGCCTGCTTCAGGGCCGGCAGAACGCGGAGGGTTGGGAATTTGCGGCCGGAGTGCAGGTTCATGACCTGGCCCAGTTGAGCAGCGACGGTGCGCGCACGGAGCTCGCCAAGAATGCGGCTGCGAGTGTGCGAGGAACAATCGCCCGGAAGTTCGAGCGGCTCGATTTTTCCGAGCTAGCCGTCGTGACTCCGTACGGCCAGATCGAGGGCACCGGGCCGGTGACCGACCTCGCCGGGACGCCCCGCTTCGACCTCCGGGGGACGCTCAGCCCTGACTGGAAAGCACTCTCGGAACTGCTGGCGCGGAAGGTCGAGCCGAACGCGTCGATCACAGGATCGCCGCGCGTCTGGCGCGTTGCCGGCACGCTTCCGAAGTCGGGCAACAAGGACTTGCTCGCAGCAACGAATGGTGAGCTTGGAGTCAACCTCGAGCAGATGGACGTCTTCGGCATGCGGCTGGGGCCGACGGCGGCGGTCGTGCGCGTCCAGGACGGGAAAACCCGCATCGATCCGATCGACTCGACGCTCAACGCCGGCCGCCTGCACCTGGAGCCCGCCATAATGACGGATAAGCAGGGCCAGACGTGGTTGCATCTGGGATCGTCGTCCGGTCTGCTCGACGCGGTCGTCAACGACGAGGTCTCACACCGGGTTCTCTCGTTCGTCGCGCCGGTGCTGGATCAGGCGACCCGCGTCCGGGGGCGCGTTTCGCTGGCGCTGAACGAGGCTTTCTTGCCGATCAGTGCCGGCCCAGATGCGCAGGCCAAGATTGACGGCGACGTGCTCTTCGAGTCGGTCGAGTTCATGCCGGGCCCCCTGGCCGAACAGATCCTCGGCGTCTTCCGGCAGGAGCAGCATCCGCTCCTGGTGCTCCGCGACCCGGTCTCGGTCCGGATCGTCGGCCGGAAGATCTACCAGGAAGGCCTGATCATCCCGTTGGGGAACCTCGCGGCGATCGGCATCGAGGGCTGGGTCGACTTCGATCAGAACCTGAACCTTGTGGCCAGCTTCGCCATGGTGCCTCCCAGAAGGAATATTCCCATCCTGTCGGACATCTTGCAGAATGCCCAGATCCGGCTCCCGATCACCGGGACTTTCAAGAATCCCAGGATCAACGGCGACGCGATCAAGGATCGACTCAAAGATCTTGGCGTGAACATGCTGGACAGCGTGATTGGAGCCGGGATTAACGGCCTGGGCCGCATGCTTCAAGGCGACCCAGGACGAAATGGGCCGCAACGCGACTTTTTTCCTCCGTTTGTCCCTCCAGGCAACGATCGGCCCTTGGCTCCTCCTCCTGACCCGGGCGCTCCTGCCTCGCGCGGCAACCCGCCGGCTGCCGGCGCTGCCCCTCCGCCTGGCGACCGCCGCTTGCAGCCCGTTCCGGGGAATCCCGATGATGAGCTCGACCAGCAGAATGGTCGTCCGGGGCAGCTCACGCCGGAGCAGAAACGGATGCAACGCGAGGAGCGGCGGGTCCGCCGGCTCGAAAAGCGTGCCGAACGTAGGCTGCGGCGGGGACTGCCGCCGGAGTGAGAAACGACGCCAGACAGATGGGCGCTCTGCTAAAGTCTGCGCCCTCGCCTGAACTGCCGACGATGGTCAGCGCGGCGCGATGCATGAGCCGTCTTTGATCCGGACCCCTGAGCTCGGAGCCCGTGATGTCGAGTGCTGAGACAACCGACCCGGCCACGCCGTCTGAGGACCTTGCAGTACCATCCGTCGAGGACGAGCCGGAGAGCCGTCCGGGGGGAGTTCCGCTGTATGTCTGGGTGATCGCGGCGGTCGTCCTGGCGATTCCGCTCGGGCTACTCTGGGGCGAAGGCGCGACGTCCCTGGAAATCATGCCCCGGCTGATCCTGCGCGCGCTGACCGCCCTGGCCGCGCCGCTGGTCGTGCTGGCCATTCTGAGTGCGATCGTCACCAACGAGATCCATGGCCGCCACGGCGGCCTGATGATGGTCTTCTACCTGATCAACACCCTCGTCGCCATGCTCATCGGCCTGACCATGACGAACCTGTTTCAGCCGGGCATCGGAGCCTCGCTTGCCGAGCCGGGCGTGGTAGTCCAGCCGCTGGCCAAGAAGAGCGTTACCGACCTGGTAGTGGAGCTGATACCGCGGAGCATTGGCGAGGCGTTCACCCAGAACAACCTGGCGCAGCTCGTGCTGCTGACGCTGGCCCTGGGTATCGGCCTGGTCCGGATCCGCGACGCCCAGCGGGCCAGGGGAGAGACGTCGTTCCAGCCGGTCATCGACCTGTTGACGATCGGCTTCGAGCTGCTCATGAAGGTCTTGCTCTGGGTCGTGGCCATGGTGCCGCTGGCCGTGCTCGGCATTGTAGCCTCGAGCGTCGGTCAGAAAGAGGGGATGAAGGTTTTCCTGTCGCTGATCTGGCTGATCGTGGTCGTCGTTGTCGGGCTGGGTTGCCAGGTGACCTGGTATCTGCTCCAGATGGCCGTCTTTGCGCGGATGTCACCGGTCCGGTTCCTGAAAGGATCGCTCGACGTCATGGCCAACACCTTCAGCACAGCCAGCACCGCGGCGACGATCCCGATCACGCTCCGGTCGCTGCGGAAGCTGGGAGTCTCGCGGCAATCAAGCCAGTTGACGGCATGCATCGGCACCAACTTCAACAACGATGGCACTGCGCTCTACCAGGTGACGGTCGCCCTGTTCATGGCCCAGGCGCTGGGCTATTCTCTGAGCCTCGTTGACCGGGTGGTCATCGTGCTGACTACCCTGGTGGCCAGCGTGGGCGCCGGTGGCATACCCTCCGGCAGCTTCGTCACGCTCCCCTTGATATTCGCCGCGGTGCGTCTCCCCGCCGAGAAGATCCCGATCCTGCTCACCGTCGACTGGTTCCTGGACCGCTGCCGGACCACATCCAACGTCTTCGGCGACATGACCGTCGCCGTCCTCCTCGACCGCGTTGGGAGACCGGAGCCAGGCTCGCCCGAACCTGGGCATGTGGCCGTATCGACAGGAAGCCTGTCCTGAGCGGCTGGTTTCGATCGGTCTTCCGTACCGCGGTCAAATTGGGTGAGACGCGCGTCACCGATGCCGGGCTGGTCCACCTGGGCCAGACCGACGTCACGGATGAGGGGCTGTCCCGGCTCAAACCGCTGGTCCGACTCAAGTCGCTCTGGCTTCACGACACGCGGGTCAGCGATGCTGCGATTCCGGCGCTGGCCCGGCTCGATGGCCTCGAGAACCTCTACGTCTACCGCACGAACCTGACGATCGACGGCGTCAGGGACCTGAAGCGGAATGCCGCCTTGGACACGCCGGACGAAGGTCCATGTCACGGTTTCAACGGCCGGCCACCCACTGGCGAGAGATCAGGGCCCTTGCTCGGGCGGGCCCACGTGTCCGCCAACAATTCAGTTGCTTTTCCGACCGCGTGGAGTTATTAGTGTGCGGTGTCCACGGCCGGGTAGGCCGCACTCCTGGCCCGGGCTCGATCAAGAACGGCGCTACAGAGTGGTCTCCACGCATCCCTGGAGGTCAAGGTCATGAAGACACGCAACGTCTGGTTCGCGCTCATTATTCTGCTCGGTGTCCACGGCTCCGCCCGGAGCGATTTCATTGCGACGGCAACCTTGACCGGTGGCGCCGAGGACACGAACAGCCCCGGCACCGGCTACGGGACCGTAACATACAACGCCGCAGCGCAAACGCTCACCGTCACGCTCACGTTCTCCGGC
>JAFAHT010000382.1 GCA_019237095.1 Planctomycetaceae bacterium | reverse complement strand
CGACCACCGAAATGCCACCGCGCCCCAAGGCCAGGGCCTCACAAGCGGCCCAGCGTCGCCGCGCCTTCTCGTGAAGGAACGGAGCGAGGGCGTGATACTTCTGCCGGACACTGGAAATCACTGCCGAATTTGCCATAATGGCAGTATGGTAAGACGATGCTCTTTTGAAAAGTTATTTTGGAACGGCTCCATATCATCGTGATCCTCGTGGTTTGGGTCAGTGATCGCTTCGAGGAACTCGGCATAGCCCGAGATGCCTCCCACATCCTCCGGTGGGCATGCTCTTGCCCCTTCGATGCAGCGGGGGTACGCAACATTCGGCTCTGGTTCCAGGATTTTCTCAAGGAGGATCTCATGCTGCCAGGAGTCCCCGAAGTCATACTCGTAAATGAACCGGACCTTCCGTCCCGTCTTGGCGACCTGGCTGATCGAAATCTCTTCCTCGTCCACCTTTTCCGTGCTCCAGTGCAAGTCCTCGGGATCGAGGGGTCCGTAGGATTCGCCCCGGACAATGAACTGGTGCAGATGGCAATCTTCCCAGCCCATGACGCATTGAAAGACTTCGTGAAGTTCGCCCAGAGTGCAATCCGGCACGTGAATCCGACGCCAGATCGGCGGGTGGCTCTCCTTCAGCGTCACCTTGAACTGATAGATGACACCGGACCTGTCAATCGCCCGGCGTTTCTCCATCAGGTGCTTCCCTTCCAGGTCATCCAGGAGGTCGGCGATCTTGTCGAGGGCGGCGTTCAGCTGCTTCCTGTGAGCGGATGGGAGCTAGGCGAGCGAAGTGTAAATCTCCTCGCCCATCTTCTCCAGTTCCTTCTTCGTGAACTCGACGAATTGCTGATCGTCGGATGCCTCCTTGATCCTGGTCTTGAGCCCCATCGCAAGCCGAGTTGCATGGACCAGCGATTCCCGCTGCTTCATGGTTAGCTTGAGCGGGTACTTCTCGTCTGGTTGCTTCCGCTTCTTGGGTGGCATGACTCGTACTCCATGTGACGATATCTCACGAGCAACATGCCGAACCTTGGTCCTGATTAAAAATCTTGCGTTTTCGGTCTTATTTGGCAGAATGAATGAGCTGTCACCCAAATGCAGCGAAGCGTCTTGTCAATTGTTGGCAGGTAAATGAGCAGGGATGCGACTGGACGGAGTCAATTCCTGTGGCACAGAACTTCCATGTCGCCCGTCGCCAAGTCGCTGTTAACAACGTCCTTGGGCTCCATCTGAGAGCCGCTGACAAGTTCGTGAGATTGGCGAAAGCGTTCCAGTCCGATGTCAAGGTTTGCTGCAAGGGCATCATAGCGGATGGCAGGAGCATCCTGAGCTTGCTGAGCCTCGCCGCCGAGTGCGGAACGATGCTGGCTGTCGAAGCCCAGGGTTGCGATGCCGAGGACGCCGTTGCCGCTCTAGCCAACCTGATCTCGGCTCAGTCTCATGAGTCCGAGGATCAAATTCGGGAAGCGGCGTGCTAGAGCCCGAAATCACGCCCGACGCCGCAGTGGAGGTTGATCAACAGAGCGGCTAAGTGTCATCGAGGGCAGTTCATCACGGCTGGCCGTGAGCGGGGCACACATCAACCCAGCAATCACCCTGGCTTTCGCTGTATGGGGCCGTTTCCCCAGCGCTCCGTGCTTCCCTACATCCTCGCCCAGTTAACCGGGGCATTCCTGGCAGCCGCCACGTTGTTCGTCCTTTTCAACCCTTACCTGAAAGCCCGAGAGCAGGAGAAACATGTCGTCAGCAGCTTGAGGAGGCCGACCTGATCGTGCTGAACAAGATCGATGTGACCGTGGTGGACTACGACGTGTACGCCGAGGGCGAGGCGGCACCACTCAAGCGGTTGGTCCAGGAGACGTTTTGTGACACCAGGAAGCGGTCAACGACCGTCGCCTGAAGGCGGACGGCCCCCTCGCCGAGAATTTGTGGACGGCCGAGGGGTCGCGGAGCCGTGGTCTCCGCGTCCCAAGTCACGAGGCCGGGGACAAAGGTGCCGAGGGCCAGGTACACGATGTTTCGGATCGACAAGATGATACGTTCCATTACTCAAACGGCGAGGAGGCCGCAGCCCATCCAACCGCCAGCCCAACCGGAACGAGGACGGCGATCGTGCCTGGAACCGTGGCCGAAATTCCCTGCTTCCCCCGAAGCGGTTCCATGCGGGTGATCCAGGCGCCGACGGGTGCGGCCGCCAGGAGCAAGGCGCTCCAAGGCGACATTGACGCATAGATATATCCTTCCAGCACCAGGGCCGTCAGGACTGTGCTACCTGCGACGAGCCCGCTCACGGGGGCTGGGTCCAATGCGGCAAGCCGGCCGACAGCCATTGAGACCGTCAGCGTCACGCCCAGCAGGCAGAGCGCGGCGCTTCCCGAGAACAGGAATACCAGTGTCGTCCCGCTCGAGGTAACGATCAAGCCGCGGAAGGCATCCGTGCCGCGCCCGACTCTTTCAAGAGCCCACAGGTTGAGCCACGCCAGAAATGCCAGAACGGCCGTGACGGTCAGCCAGCCGAGCATCGGCCGCGACAGGTCATCCGGGCTGACCACTGGCCCGAGCATCAGCCCGAGGCTCAGGGTCAAGAAGAGGGAGCGACCAAAGAGCCGTACCCAGAGAGCAAGGGCCCAGACCGCCTCCGCGACCGCCAGCACTGTCGCGGCCAGGGCGAGCCAGGGGATGCGATCGGTCACTTCGACAGGTGGGAACGCTGGCCGGGCGACAGCCGCCTGACCCACGATGTAGGCAAGCCCGATGGCTAGCGATGACCAGCTGGAATCGCCTTGCGACGAACGTTCTCGGGCTCCGAGTATCCTGCGCAGACCGATCGCCGCGGCTGCGACGACCGCGGGCACGGTCACTGCGACGAAGATGCTCATGAGCAAGAGACACCCCCGGACCACTCACCCGATTCCAGCCGGCCGCGCCTGCGAGGAGGCCTCGTCGCGAGCCTTGTCGTCACCGGTCGGCTTAGTGCCGGACTCCCTCGACGCTGATGTTGATCCAGACAATGTCGCCGACCATCCCGGTCATTTTCGTGATGCCGAAGTCGCTCTGGCGAATCGTGACGTTGGCCTCGATCCCGCCGATCTCCGCCCCGGTCGGGCCTCTACCCGTTCCGGTCGGCGTCAAGTGGACGGTGATCGGCTTGGTGACTCCGTGGAGGGTCATGTCGCCCGTAGCGAGATAGGCGTTGCCTGACTTCTCGACACTCTTACTCGCGAAGGTGATCGTGGGGAACTGCACGGCGTTCAAAAAGTCAGGACTCTTGAGGTGTTGGTCGCGCTTGGCGTTGCCTGTGTCCACGCTGGCAGCCTTGACCTGGAACTCAAGCTTGACCTGGGAGGGGTCGCCCGAATCGAGCTCGAACGCCCCCGTGATGTCGTTGAACCGGCCCCAGAAATAGGCCGTGTTCGCGTGCTTGACGCGAAAGATCACGCTCGAATGCACCGGGTCGGCCTGGTAGGTCTCTCCGGCGCGGGCTCGGTAGGAGGTGTCGACGCCGGCCAGGCTGGCCAGAATAAGCACGAGCGCACCAGTCTGCAACTTCATCGAATCCTCCTCCGGGACGGGAAAGTGAGACAACATTGTCCAGAATAATGGGGTCAATTCACAGGTTGCTGGTAGGAAGATGTCAGGTGCGCGGGTGCTCGCCCGGGTCCTGTTCCGCGGAATCGAATGGGTTCCGCTTCTTGATCTCGTCCTTCAATCCGCGACTGGCCACGCGCCTCTCCTTGATCGAGCGTCGACACAATATTCGTTGGAACGAGATTCTTGTCAAGCCGGTTTTCTGTGGCTGTGGACGAATCAGGACCGTAACCTGGATGGAGAGAAAACCCGGTGCTTTCTTGATCGAAAGCCGCGAGCGATGTCGGACTGGCTGATGAGAACAATACGAGCGGAAGCTCGGCGCCTGCTTGAACTGGCGGCGGACGACGGCCAAGTTCGCGCGGACCTCCGGGCACTGGCCGAGGAGATCTTGGCCGCGACCGAGGTTTCCTCGCCCAGTGTTTCCTCGCCCGGCATCGAGCCCGCCATGGGCTTCCAACATCCGTTGTCAGGCCCAGCGCCTTCCATCGATGAAGAGATGGCCTGCGAACCGCAGCCCAATCCTCTTCCGCCACACGATGACGCCACCGAACCGCTACGAGAATTGACGCTGGGACGGTCCCGGCCGACATCCCCTGGCGATTCGATCGCGCCAAGCTTGCCGGCCAAGAGGGGAGTGGCTGGAGCAGACCTGGCCTCCCGCGAGGCTCGTTGTCGGCGGAAGGCCGAGGCTGCCCGATGGGCGGCGGAATGCCAGCGGAGGATCCGTGAAGGAGCCGACTTCCATGGTGCCAGTGACCCTCTGGATGAGGAAATGGCCGAATGGGCACGGAAGTTGACTGACGGCTTGTACTGGATGAGCTCACAGACAGCGTCGGATTCGACCGAGGTCGCGATCCTCGACGACATCGCCGGCTGTTTTGACACCATCGCCGAGAGCCTCGCCCTGGTCCAGGAAACCCAGGGGCGCGGGAAGATTTTCGAGCAAGCTCTTCAATACCTCGCCGAGGCGCAATCCGCAGCACGGCGGGCGCTGCAAAGAGTGGACATCGCTGACGATCGGGACCAAGAGAACGTTCACGAGTGGATACGATCCACGGCGGCGCGGCAACGGATCTATCTCGGTCGTCACATGCGAGCTGACGACCTGGCCGACCCGACCGGATGGTCCTCGCTGCTGATGCGCATCGAGGAGGCGCGGACCGGCGGCCGCAAGACGCCACTCCAGATTTCCCGGCTCGATCGCATCCGCCATCATTCAGAACGGATCAAGGAGCGCAAGCAAGGCGAACAGGACTGGTCGGCGATCATCGAGACCGTTGCTGAATTGGTCGGTGATGGGATGCCCCCCAGCACTCGCGAGCTTCGAGAATTGTTAATGCCGATCATCGACGTCGTCCCGGATATGGACGATCCGCCTCGTGGCTTCCGACTGGTTCTCCGGGAGATCGATCGGTTTCTGGCGGCGCGTCCCCTCCCGGTCGAGACATCGGTCCACCACGAGCCGGCAGCCGAGGTGAAGGAGGTGGCGCGACTGCTGAGCGGCCGGAGCGTCGTCCTGATCGGCGGCATCCGCCGGCGCGAGCCCCAGCAAACGCTCAAGAGATCGTTCGGGCTCGATTCTCTGCTCTGGATCGAGACCAAGGAGCACCAGTCGGTCGAAACATTCGAACCAGTGATCGTCCGCCCCGATGTCGCCTTGGTTCTCCTCGCCATCCGCTGGTCGAGCCATGGTTTTGGCGAGGTCCGCCATCTCTGCGAGCGCCATAACAAGCCTCTGGTTCGGCTGCCAGGAGGCTATAGCCCAAACCAGGTTGCCGCCCAGATTCTTGCGCAGGTCAGCGTGCAGCTTCGTGCGGCGAGGAAGTGATCGGGGTGCACGTTAATTCCCTGATCGGTTGAGAACGACGACTCCAGCCGCGGGACGATCCATCGTGTTAATTCAGCCTGGGGTCCGCTGGCCGCGTCTTCAGTCCCAGGAATTCGGACAGCTTGATGGCATTGACCTCACCAACCACAACTTTCCAGAGATCCTTTTCGCCCGTCCAGAAGACGCGATCACTGGTCGCGGGCAATGTGATCCAGGAATCCCAGTTGAACTCTCCTTCGAGCTGCCCCGGACCCCAACCCGAATAATTGGCGATGACCAGCGAGGGTTCGGGACGCTGGCGGATGATCTGCTGGACCGACGAAGCCTCAAGCGTGACGAACACGCCCGGGATGATCTCGAGGTCACCCAGGCTCTCAAGCGTGTGGAGCACGATGAGCGAGCCGGGCACCGGCCCCCCCAGATGCAGCGGCTTGTCCCACTCAAAATCCTCCTCGAAGATTCTCCCGGCCAAATCCGTGATCAGCGTGTTGATCGGTTGGTTCAAGATCAGTCCCATGGCTCCGTCCTTGTTGTGATCGAGCATCAAGATCACGGACCGAGCAAATACAGGAGTGTCGAGGTGCGGGGCGGCGATGAGAAGATGACCTTTGAGGGATTGCATGTTTTTGCCCGCCGGCTTCAATGACTGAAGCGACCTTCGGGTGTGGTCTCTCTTCATGATATCGCGTCAGGCAAGCTGCGCGGATGGTAGCTTGAACGAAGCGTCCGCGTAAGGCCAGCCGATCCGGATGTGCGGTGCGGGACTTGTACTCGACCAGGCGCTAGGTTTGCGAAAAGAACACCGAGCTGCATGGGTCATCAACCCACGGCTCAGTGCCTACTTCATGTCGCAAGTTACGTTCCACTTTCGACTTGTATGGTAGTCGGGCGAGACAATCGAAGACTCGTGAACCGGAGGGCCAGAATTTGCATCCGCAGAGAGTGTATTATAAAGTTTCGTGAGCGGAAAAGCAGTTCTTGGAGGATAATAACGGGTGAACGGAGTTCCACCGATCGTGAATGACCCAACAGGACAGGCCAAGGTGATCGACTCACTGCGCAGTCTGCTCAAGCGTCTGGGCTCGCCCGAACTCATGCTCCCCGAGGCCAAGTTGTTGCGATCGCAGATCTCTCAACTCCTGGGCGAGATTAGCCCAGATCGGGATCGATCGCAGGTGTACCGGAGCACCTTGTACGAGCCAGCACCTCCTCATCGAAGTCCGCATGAGCAGAGGCGCGGATGATGAGACCCTATCTCGATTCATAGATGGCAGCTTGCGCCGCCGTTCTTCTGGATATACTTCTGGTGATACTCTTCGGCGCGCCAGAACGTCGACGCGGGCGTGATTTCGGTGACAATAGGGCGACGGAACCGGCCGCTGGCCTGGAGCCGCGCTTTCAATCCAACCGCTGCTGCTTGCTGGGCCTCGTCGTGATAGAAGACGGACGAGCGGTATTGAGTTCCGACGTCCGGCCCCTGCCGGTTCAATGTTGTCGGATCGTGAAGTTCCCAGAAGATCTCCAGCAGCCGCTCATAGTCGATCTGGGACGGATCAAACTGAACCTGAACGACCTCGGCATGGCCGGTCCTGTCCGTGCAGACCGCCTGATAGCTTGGGTTTTCCAGGAGGCCGCCCATGTAACCGACCGCCGTCTCAGTCACTCCCGGCGTTCTGCGAAATGCTTCCTCAACTCCCCAGAAGCAGCCTGCCCCAAACGTCGCCGTCGCCATGTCTGGCTCCCGATCGGTCAGGAAAGTAAGTCGTTGTCTTGTGCTGTCTCATCTAGCAAGTATTAGGGTGAATTCACGGGAAGGGCAAGTCCCTGTCCCCGCATCCGGTGGCTTCGAGGACATACGATGAGCGTCGACGCGACAAGTACAAACACCGCGGACCAGAGTTCCAAACGACCCGCCGCGGTTCACCTGTTCAGCCCGCTAACGATCCGGGGAGTGACCTTTCGCAACCGGGTCGCGATGTCGCCGATGTGTCAGTATTCGTCTCAGGAGGGACGGGCCAACGACTGGCACCTGGTGCACCTGGGAAGCCGGGCCGCCGGCGGCGTCGCCCTGGCGATGGTCGAGGCGACGGCTGTGACCCGAGAGGGTCGCATCACCCCCGGCGACATGGGAATCTGGGACGATCACCACATTGAGCCACTGGCGCGGATTGTGCGGTTCGTCCAGTCGCAGGGGGCCGTCCCGGGAATCCAGCTTGCGCACGCCGGTCGCAAGGCGAGTTGCGACCTGCCGTGGAAAGGAGGCAAGAGCCTGAGCACCCCGGCGGAGGGCGGCTGGACCGTCATCGGGCCCAGTCCGATCCCGTTTGCCGAAGGTAACCCCGTGCCCGTCGCGCTCGATGAGGCCGGAATCGACGGCGTCGTCGCGGCCTTCGAGGCGGCGACCCGGCGGGCCTTGACCGCGGGGTTCCAGCTCATCGAGATCCACGCAGCGCACGGTTATCTCCTTCACGAGTTTCTCTCGCCGCTCGCCAATCAGAGGACCGACCGCTACGGCGGCTCGCTCGAGAATCGAATGCGCCTGCTGCTGCGCGTCGCCCATCGTTTGCGTTCCATCCTGCCGGACACGATGCCGCTTTTCGCGCGCATCTCCGCGACGGACTGGGTGGACGGAGGCTGGGACATTGACCAGTCGGTCGTGCTGGCTGGCTTCCTTCGCGACATCGGGGTAGATCTGATCGACGTTTCCTCGGGAGCGATCGTGCCCTATGCGAAGATCCCGGTCGGGCCAGGGTTCCAGGTTCCTTTCGCCGGGCGAATCCGCGATGAGGCTGGGATCAAGACCGGGGCGGTTGGCATGATCGCCGAACCCGGTCAGGCCCAGTCGATCATCAACGGCGGCGAGGCAGACCTGGTGCTCCTGGGCCGCGAGCTGCTTCGCGAGCCTTACTGGGTCATCAAGGCACAGCAGCAGCTCGGCGAGCCGCCCCTCTGGCCGATCCAGTACGGATACGCAGTCAAGCGGCGGTGAGGC
>JAFAHT010000331.1 GCA_019237095.1 Planctomycetaceae bacterium | reverse complement strand
GGTCCAGGAGCTCCAGACGATGAAGCGGATCGATCCTCCCGCGATCGGGGGGATGCCGATGGTCTCGGTGCTGTGGATCGTCGCGGTGCTGCTCTACGCCCTCTGGATCGAGTTCGCCCTCTGGCGGGCGATCCGACGGCTGGGCGGCCGGCTTGACCTGATCGTGCTGGGCGCCCTCCACGTGGCGCTGGCCCTGGGGATGGCCATCGGCATCTGGATGCAGGTCCAGGGGTATCTGGCCACCATGTTGACCTTCGGGACGATCATGCCCGCCGACTACGAGCTGACCTGGCGCGAGGGCCTGGCCGTCGGGGCGCGGATGGGCCTGACCTACATGGGCTACGTCGTCTTCCTGCGGGTCGCCGGGCAATTCCTGGTCGAGGTCTACCACGGTCGGCCGCGACGGCTCTACGCGATCGCCCGGCTGAGCGTCTACGAGGCCACCCGGCGGATGTGGGCCCCCTGGGTGGTCCTGACCGTCTTCCTGCTGGTGCTGGCGTTCACCCACTGGTTCCTCCAGCCGCCGCGAGCCGCCGAGATGGGGCGGCTCTACGTCGCCACCTTGACCTTGCTTTGCTCGCTGCTCTTGACCGCGATGGTCACCATCCTTGTCCCCCTCAGTCTACCCAATGACATCCAGCAGCAGACCATCCACACCGTCGTGTCCAAACCGGTCAGGCGGCTCGAGCTGATCTGGGGCCGGATGATCGGCTTCATGGCGCTCGTGACCGTGCTGATCGTGGTCTTCGGCGGCATCAGCCTGGGCTATCTCTGGCGCACAGTGTACACCACCATCAAGAGCACCGAGGCCGCGGCCGTGAAGGCGAAGAAGGAGAACCGGACGCGAGATGCCGCCCAGTTCGAGGAGCAGGCCGACCAGCTTCGCTCACGGATGGCAGCCCGGGTTCCGGTCAAGGGTTCGCTGTCGTTCCTCGATTCCCGCGGCACGCCGCACGCGATGGGCATCGACGTGGGCATGGAACAGTCCATGAAGGAACCCCGCAGCCACATCGAGGGTTCCACACCCGCGGCAGCTATCTGGAGCTTCGGAATCGTGCCCGACCCGTTCGCGCCGGCCAACCACCCGGTGCTGATTAACCGCAAGGTCCCGGTGCAGGACTTTCTTCCCGCCGATACCGTCGAGGGCCTGCTCAACCGCTCCATCGAGCTGCAGTTCCAGTTAGCCGCTGATGAGCGGGCGAAGTCTCAGTCCAACCTTTCTGCCGGCGATATCGCCAAGCTCGAGGCCAGCATCGCGCGCAACCGCGCGCTGGCCGAGCGGGTCGGGACCGAGTACGTGACACTCCGCAAGCGGGCCGACGATCTGGAGGCGCAGGCGGCCACGGCCGCGGCGGGCGGCAATGCCGACCAGGCCAAAGCCCTCCGCGACCAGTCCCGCGCGCTGCACGCCGATCCGATCATCGTGGAGATGACGTTCAACGTCTACAGGACCACCAAGGGCAAGATCGGCGAGCCGGTACTGGCCGAGATGCAGGTGACCAATCCACATACTGGCGCCGACTACGTGAACATTTTTCCGATCAAGGAATATTATTACAACCGGCAGTTGCTCAAGCCCGAGATCCTCGCCGGTTCGATGGGCGACCTCAAGATCGAGGTCCGCTGCATCAGCGCAACCCAGTACCTGGGCATGGCCGAAAGCGATCTCTACCTGCTGTCCAGCTCGGGGAATTTCGGGGTCAATTACATGAAGGGGCTGCTGGGCATCTGGCTTCAGGCCCTGGTGCTGACCGCCATCGGCGTGTTCGCCGGCACTTTCCTGAGCTGGCCTGTCGCCCTTCTGACGACCATCGCCTTCTTCTTCGCCGGCCAGCTAGCCTACGGCTTTCTGGTCGATTTCACCCGCCAGGCCGTGCTGGGTGGGGGCCCCTTCGAATCGTTGATCCGGCTCTTGACGCACGACAACCAAATGAGCGACCTGGCGCCGACCGCGGGTGCCGTCATCGCCAAGACCCTCGACTCCCTGGTCATGCCGGTGATGTCCATGCTGGTCTACATCGTGCCCAACTTCCAGGCCCTCGACGTGAGCAATACGGTGGCCGACGGATTCGCCATCGGCTGGAGCAAGATTCTTTCCAATACCCTCCTGGCCCTGGCGTATGCCTTGCCGTTCTCGATCGTCGGATACTTCATACTCAAGAACCGCGAGGTCGCCGCATGAGAAGCAATCTGAACAAGAAGATCATCTACAGCCTGATCATCCTCCTTTTGTTCGTCGCCATGTATCCCTACGGCCTCTGGCTCGCCGAGGAGAAGAAGCGGCGCGACCTGGGCGAGGCCGCGATCGGCCAGATCGATACCGGCAGCTTCATGATGAAGCTCTTCCTCCTGGGCGGCTTCCGCGGCATCGTCGCCAATTACCTCTGGCTCTGCGCCGAGGAAAACAAACGCGACCATGACTGGGATCGACTCAAGTCCAACGTCGATCTGATCACCAAGCTGCAACCCCATTTCCTCTCGATCTGGACCTTTCAGGGCTGGAACCTCGCCTACAACGTCGCGGTCGAGTGGGACGCCCCGGAGGACAAGTACGACTGGATCAAGCAGGGCATCAAGTTCGTGCAGCGCGGCGTCGACAACAACCGCCGCTCCCCGGACCTGATCTGGGACACGGCCTGGTTCTATTACCACAAACTTGGCTTCTCCGATGAGTCGATCATCCTCCGCCGTCTCTTCCGCGACGACGAGGATGAAGACTTCAAGCGCTACGTCGACCCCGAGACCGATTACAGCGTGGTCAAGCACGATAACTTCCAGCTTGGTTACGGCTGGTTCAGCAGGGCCATCGCTCTTGCCGATTCGGGCGCCCGCCGCTTGGGCGAGGGCACAACCGAGAACATTCAGCAGATCAAGTACGTCGACCCGACCCCACAGCGGAAGCGCGCCGACGACATCACCTTTCGCTCGATGCCCGCCCACGCACAGACCCACTACGCGGCCGCTCTTGAGAAGATGAGCACCATGGGCATCGAAGCGACCTTCGGTGAGGTGGCCAGGAACGAGTGGGCCCGCGCACTTAGCGAATGGGTCAAGTTCGGCCTGTACAAGTTCGAGTCGCCCAACCTCATCGAACGTAATGGCAAGCTGGTCAGGGACGTGATCCAGATCGACGACCGCACGAATCCGGACAAGTTCAATTCCGGCCAGATGACCAAGAACGAGAAGTACTGGGCCGATCGCTGGGCCGACCAGATGAATTACCGTTACTGGAAAGAGCGGTGCCAGGCCGAGAAGACCCAGAAGGGCGTGGAGGCTCGCCAGCTCTTCTACGAGGGAACCAAAGCCTACAAAATGGGCGAATTCGCCCAGGCTGCCGCCAAGTTCAAGGAAGGGCTGCTCACGTGGAAAGACAACCTGAAGGACTTCCCGGTCTTCCGGGACGACGACACGAACAAGAAAGACACCGGTCTGGTCGTCAAGCGCTACGAGCGAGTTCTTCAGCAGCAGGGTGAGAAGCTGCCCGACCTTTTCCCCTTCAAGGAGCTGCTGGCCGCGGCCAAGGCCGACACAACCCTTGACCCCTTCGATGCGATGGAGATGCTCGGCGTGACCCCCGACACGTCAAGGAACACGCCCACCACTGGTGCCGCGGCGGGAGGGGAAGCAGCACCGACGCCCGGCGGCCGTTGAACGCGCTGAACCGTGTCTCGATCGAGGGCCGCCTTTCCGTTCACGCTCAAGCGCTTGCATCGCACGTGACCTCTGCCATAATGATGGACATCCGTTGTCCAGTTCGAACCCGGGGGCGGTTATGCTTATAGTCCACGTCCAGATCCAGGTGAAGGCCGACCAGGTCGAAGCTTTCAAGGCGGCTTGCGTTGAGAACTCGCGGAACAGCTTGCTGGAGCCGGGCATTGCCCGCTTCGACGTTTTGCAGCAGCAGGACGATCCGACACGTTTCCTGCTGGTCGAGATCTACCGTACCGCCGAGGCTCCCGCCGCGCACAAGCAGACGTACCACTACCAGAAGTGGGCCGAGTCCGTCTCCGGCATGATGGCGGCCCCGCGCTCCAGCGTGAAGTTCACCAAGGTTTACCCGGAAGACGGCCCACCATGAAGTTCGAATTCGCCACCGCCGGGCGTATCCTTTTTGGCTCCGGGGGCTTCGGGCAGCTTCCCAGCCTGGCGCAGGGTCTGGGAGACGCGGCCCTGCTGGTCCTGGGACGCAGCCGCCGCCATGGCGAGGCGCTGAGTGCGGGGCTCGCCGGCCTCGGTGTTCGCTCATGGATCTTCAGCGTCACCGCCGAGCCCACCGTTCACCTGGTGGACGAGGCCGCCACGCTGGCTCGCGAGCAGGGCTGCAACCTGGTCATCGCCGTTGGCGGCGGCAGCGTGCTCGACACGGGCAAGGCCGTATCAGCAATGCTCACACATCCCGGAGTCGTCCTTGACTACCTGGAGCTGGTGGGCGGGGGAAAGCCGCTCGTCCGTCCTTGTGCACCCTGTATCGCCGTGCCCACAACGGCCGGGACGGGAACCGAGGTCACGCGGAACGCGGTGCTCGATGTGCCCGAGCACGTTGTGAAGGCCAGCCTGCGGAGCCATTATCTCCTGCCCCGCCTGGCCGTCATCGACCCCGAGCTGAGCCGTTCCTTGCCGCCGGGGATCACGGCCTATACCGGTATGGACGCGCTCACGCAACTGATCGAGCCCTTTGTCAGCAACGCCGCCAACCCGCTCACCGACGGCGTTTGCCGCGAGGGCCTGGCGCTTGCGGCGCGATCGCTGGCAATCGCCTTTCACGATGGTTCGGACCTCGCGGCCCGTCAGAACATGTGCGCCGCGGCCCTGTTCAGCGGCATCGCCCTGGCCAACGCCAAGCTCGGCGCTGTGCACGGCCTGGCCGGTGTGCTGGGCGGGACCACTGGCCATCCCCATGGCGCCATCTGTGCCCGGCTGCTTCCTTTCGTGATGGAGGCCAATATCCGGGCCCTGCAGGACGACCGCGCTCGTGCCGCCACGTTGCCGCGCTTCGCCGAGGTTGCTCGAATCCTGACCGGCAACCCTTCGGCCAAGGCTACCGATGGGGTCGAGTGGGTCCGAGCTCTGTGCACCGAGCTGAAGATCCCGCCGTTGCAAGTCGCCGGATTGACCGTGGCCGAATGCTCCCGCATCATTCCCACCGCCCAGCGGGCCAGCAGCATGCAGGGCAATCCGGTGAAGCTGTCGGACGAGGAATTGCTTGGGATCCTGGAGAATGCCCTATGACATCGGCAGAGTTGACGACAATCCGGGTAGGGCATAGCCCGGATTCGGATGATGCGTTCATGTTCTATGCACTCACTCACGATCGGCTCGACACGGGAGGGTTGCGATTTGTCCACCAGCTCGAGGACATCGAGACCCTCAACCGGCGGGCGACGCGGGGCGAGCTCGAGGTCTCGGCAGTGAGTATCCATGCGTTTGCCTACCTGGCCGACCGCTATGCGCTGCTGGCTTCGGGCGCGAGCATGGGCGAGCGTTATGGGCCGACGCTTGTGACCCGTGAGCCGATGACCCTGGAGGACTTGAGGGGGCGGACGATCGCGGTACCGGGCAAGCTGACTTCGGCCTACTTGACGCTCCAGCTTTGCATGGGCAAGGACGTGCCGGTCACGTTGATGTCGTTCGATCAGATTCTACCCGCGGTCGCGGCCGGGGACGTGCCGGCGGGGCTCCTGATCCACGAGGGGCAGCTCTTCTACGGCGACAAGGGCCTGCACAAGGTGCTTGATCTGGGCCAATGGTGGTATGCGCAGACCTCTCTACCGCTGCCGCTGGGGGGCAACGTGGTCCGCAAGGACCTGGGCGAGGCAATGGTCCTGAAGATTGCCGGGCTCTTGAAGCAGAGCATTCACTATGCCCTCGAGCACCGCGAAGAGGCTTTGACCTATGCGCTTGAGTATGCACGCGACCTTGACCCGAAGCTGGCGGACCGGTTCGTTGGCATGTACGTGAACCACTGGACGGTGGATTACGGTCCGCGCGGGCGGGAAGCAGTCCGGCAGTTTCTGGGCCGAGCGGCGGAAGCGGGTTTAGTCCCGGGGCCGATTGACGTACAATTTGTGGGATGATCCCGAGTGAGGCCGAGCCGGCTGTTCCTGGAAAACGGCACCGGCGCGGGGTACCTCATGTTCGCACAGACCTGGGGGTTGACCGAGCCTGGATCGGCTTGAGACCCCGACCGCCTGCTCGAAGGGACGAGCCATGACCCAGTCGTTCAAAGCGCTGACGCCTCTCACAGTCGATGGGCAGACCTACCACTATTACCGTCTCGACGCCCTGCGCGCGCAGGGTCTTGACGTGACGGCTCTGCCGTTCTCCCTCAAGGTGCTGCTGGAGAACCTGCTGCGCCACGAAGATGGATCGACGGTCACGGCCGACGACATCCGCGGTCTGGCCTCATGGAACCCGCGGGCGGAGCCCGATCGGGAGATCGCCTTCCGCCCCAGCCGCGTCTTGCTGCAAGACTTCACGGGAGTGCCCGCGTTGGTCGACCTGGCTGCGATGCGGGATGCGATGTGGCAGATGGGGGGGGAGCCCAGGAAGATCAATCCCTTGCAACCGGTCGAGCTTGTGATTGACCATTCGGTGCAGGTGGACGAGGCGGGGAGCAT
>JAFAHT010000306.1 GCA_019237095.1 Planctomycetaceae bacterium | reverse complement strand
GAATGGGATGTTCAGAACGACCACGATGACGCTTCGCCAGTCGCGGAGGAAGACCAGCACCATGAGTCCGGTCAGGACCGCGCCGAGGACGCCCTCGGTCGCCAGGCTTCGCACGGCGTTGGTGACGGTGGGGGACTGGTCGAACTCGAAGCTGACCTTGATGTCGTCGGGGAGGACCGCCTGCATCTTGGGCAGGGCTTCCTTGACGTTCCGGACAACTGAAAGGGTGGAGGCGTCGGCCCGCTTGGTCACAAGAATGTAGACGGCCCGACGGCCGTTGACCATTGCATAACCGGCGGGGATGTCGGTTGCGTCCTGCACGGTGGCCACGTCGCGGATGTAGACCGAGGGGTTAGCGCCGACACGGATGGGGATGGTCTCCAACTCCTTGACGTCGCGGACCAGCGAGTTGATCGGCACGATTGGCATCATCTTGCCGATGCGGACGTTGCCCGAGGGGCTGATCGTATTGCCATTCGTCAGGGCCGTGATCAGTTCGTCGGGCGAGATGGAGTACGATCGCAGCCGCTCGGGATCGGCCCGGACGACCACCGTGCGCTGGTTGCCGCCGAAGGGGGGCGGCGCCGAGACGCCCTGGAGGCTCGCGAACATCGGCCGGACCTTGAAGAGCGCCTGGTCCTGGATCTCGCCGATCGACTTGGTCTCGCTCGACAGCACAAGGTAGCCGACGGGGACGCTGCCGGCGTCGAACCGCGTGACGAACGGAGAGACCGTCCCCGGCGGCATGAAGGCGCGGGCTCGGGTGACGTAACCGATCGTCTCGGCCATCGCCTGGGCCATGTTCGTGCCTGGGTGGAAGAACAGCTTCATCACCGCCATGCCCTGGACGTTGCGGCTCTCGACGTGGTGGATGCCGGAGATGTAGAGGAAGTGGTACTCGTAGTAGTTGGTTAAGAGCCCCTCTATCTGGGCGGGGTCCATGCCGCCGTAGGGCTGGGCGACGTAGACAACGGGCAGGTTCAGATTGGGAAAAATGTCGATCGACATCCTGGTCACCGCCAGGAGGCTTCCCAGTACGACGGCGACAACGAGCACCATCACGGTGAACGGCCGCCTCATGGCAAAGACGATCGGGTTCATGGGCTCGGTCCGTTCGGGCAATAGAGTGGGGCGGTCTCCCGTTCCGGCTTCTTGGTGATAGTCCCTCGGCTCAGAGCGGCCAGTTGGCCTTGGGGTCGAAATTCATGATGTGCGACGCGGGTTCGGTCGGGATCTGAGGCCGCAGGTAGGGTTTGTCAGCCGCTTTGTGGCACGAATAGCATACCGTCAGGCTCTCCTTGTAGACCTTCTCGAAGCCGGCCTTGTCCTTGCCGTCGATCGTGCCTTTCAATTGGATGAGCTGGCTGTTCTCGAAGGCTTCGAGGATGTTCCCGAGATTGACGTCGCGACCCTGATTATCTTTGCGGATCGG
The DNA here is from genome assembly GCA_019237095.1 of Planctomycetaceae bacterium. Classification (GTDB taxonomy): domain Bacteria; phylum Planctomycetota; class Planctomycetia; order Isosphaerales; family Isosphaeraceae; genus Aquisphaera. The sequence continues at coordinate 22,593 of JAFAHT010000306.1, read as the reverse complement.
GATGCGCCGGACGGCCCAGCGGAGGTGCGACTTGGTCTCGCCGAGGTAGAAGTCTGCGAGCGGCCAGTTCTCGGCCCGGCCGGCGAACCACAGGTTTGAAAAGTGATCGCCGACGTCCGCCATCATGTGCGACTGGGAGGGGATCAGATCCTCGAGAGCCTTGACGCGAGCGGCCAGGTTCTCCGGCGGCGTCTGCGACGATGCAGGGGGCGAAGTTTGCTCGCAGCCGCTCAGGACTGTCACGAGGACGAAAGAGAACACGGCCAACGTCACGCGAGCCCTGATCATGTTCGCACTTCTCCTCGTTTACGATCGGGGTTTGGGCTTGCGCCGATTCCCCGTGGCTTGATCGGACCGGATTGAAGGTTTGGGGGGCTTGTCGTGAAGGACCTCGGAAACGAGCTCCCGCAGCTTAGCCTTGGCCTCTTCCAGGGCAGCCTCCCCCTCGGGGGTGGCCCGGTAGTATTTCCGCTGCTTGCCGGCCACGACTTCAGTGTGCACGGCCAGATAACCGGCTTCTTCGAGCTGGTGGAGCATCGGGTAAAGCGTCCCCGCCCCGACGTCGTAGCCGTGGCGGCCCAGCTCCTCCATCATCTCCACCCCGAATACCGGCTCCTTGACGGCGTGGTAAAGCACGTGCATCCGCACGAACCCGCCGAAAAACATCTTGGTCAGCAACTCGCTCACAATTGTCGAACTCCGATATTGACGCTCAATATTAATCCAACGAAAATGGTGAAGCAAGTCAAAGCCCCGGCTTCATCACCGACCGTTCCAGAGAAGACGGGGGCTGACCTCGTGCGAGCGGGTTTGTACGATGCATAGCGGCTGAACCCCTGTCATGGAGGGTAGAGTCTCATGAACGGCTTCCCCATAGTCGTGCTCGCCGCGGGATTGATTGCTCCGGGGGCAAGTCCGTCCGAGCCGTCCGTCCAGCTCGTGACCTTCGACGACCTCCAGCGTCGCTTCGGCGAGCCACATCTCCGTCTCCTGGACGCCCGGCCCCAGGGCGAGTACGACAAAGGGCACATCCCGGGTGCGGTCCGGGTTGATGCCAAGGCTGTTGAGAAGATGGCGGCCAAGCCGGGGGCGCTGACCGACCGCGCCGCCTGGGAGGCGTGGATCGCGCCGCTGGGGATCGGCCCCGACACCGAGGTGTTGGTCTACGACGCCAATCGTCAGCTCGACGCCGCCAGGCTCTGGTGGTTGCTTCGCTATCTGGGTGTCGGGCAGGTCGGCCTGATCGACGGCGGGTTCCCCCTCTGGGAGAAGCAGGGGAGGCCCGTGACGGCCGAGCCCCGGAAGGTCGAGCCCCGCAAGTTCGAGGTGCGCTTCCGCACCAACCAGCTCGCCACCAGGGATGAGGTCCTCGGGGCTCTGAAGCAAGGCAAGGTGCGTGTGATCGACGCGCGCAGCCAGGCGGAGCATACCGGCGTCGAGAAGCGCGCGATGCGTGGAGGCCGAGTTCCCACCTCCTGCCACCTGGAGTGGGCTCAGTTAGTCGACGCGGACGGTCGGTTCCTTGACGAGGCCAGCCTCCGCGCCAAGCTCGCCAAGGCCGGCGTGAAGCCGGGGGAGCCGGTCATCACCCATTGCCAGGGTGGCGGCCGGGCCTCGGTCGATGCCTTTGTCTTTGAGCGGCTTGGCTTCCCTACACGCAACTATTACCTGGGCTGGTCCGACTGGGGCAACGTCGAGGACACACCGGTGGAGACAGGGCCGGCAACCAAGCCTGGGCCGCGCTGAGCGAACCCGACGGACAAGATGCGGTGGGTCTCGTCGGGCGACTTGAGTCAATGCCCCCCCACTGCCAGACCGATGGCCGCACCGGCGAGGAGCAGCCATGCCGAGTTGAGACGACCGCGCGCGAGGAGGACGCCGCTCGCGACGGCCAATCCGGCTGTCGTGCCATCGATGATCGCCGCCCGGCCGAGTTCCCAGGTGACGGCGGCCAGCAGCGCCAGCGACGCGACGTTGACTCCGTCAAGGAAGGCGCCCGCCGTCCGGGAGCGGCGGACGCGCGGCAGCAACTGTCCGATAAGCGCCACGAAGATGAAGGACGGCAGGAAAATGCCGACGGTCGCCACGACCGCGCCGGGGACGCCGGCCAGGATGTAACCAATGAACGTCGCCGTGGTGAAGACTGGCCCGGGGGTCATCTGCCCCACGGCGACCGCGTCCAGGAGTTGCCCCTCGGTCAGCCAGCCCCATCGGACCACGAGGTCCGCCCTGACGAACGCCAGGAGAACGTAACCGCTGCCGAATAATACCGCGCCGACCTTGAGGAAGAACAGGAACAAAGCCCCCAGGCCGACCGGAACGGTGGCTGCTGCTCCTGCGACGAGACCGTGGGGGGCCACGGCCAGTGGCGCGGCCACCCAGGTACCTTCCGACCGGCCGGGCCGGTCACGCAGGGACTGGGCGACGGCCATTCCCAGGCCGGTCCCGAACAGGATCACGAGCACATCGATCCCGATCAGGCAGAGGAACAGAGCCAGTGCCGCGGCGGCGACCAACCGCTTCGTCTTGAGCGTGTTCCGCCCCAGGCGCCAGAGCGCCTGGACGACGACCGTGATGATGACGGGCTTGACACCGTACAACGCGCCCAACGCCGAAGGCAGGGTGCCGAATCGGACGTAGGCCCAGGCAAGCGCCGTGACCATCAGGGCCGCCGGGAGGATGAAGCAGAGGCCGGCGACCAGCAGGCCGGCCCAGCGGGCGCGGTGCCAGCCGATGAAAATGGCCGCCTCTGTCGAACTCGGGCCGGGGATGAGGCTGGTGGCTCCGAGAAGGTCGAGGAACTCCGCGTGGGTGAGCCAGCCGCGGCGGCGGACAACCTCGTCCTCCATCAAGGCGATATGGGCGGCCGGGCCGCCGAAGGCCGTGATGCCCAGCTTGAGGAACAACCGCGCCAATTCACCCAGGTGTTTCCACTGTCCGGCCGCAGGCGGGGTGGCGAGTTCGACGACATTGTGGTCAGCCATCGCTGCCCTCCGTGACCTTGATCCTCAAGGCGTCCAGGCTGGAGGGTCCCGCACCGACGATGAGCCGAATGAGCAAGGAGGCGGCCGGGTCCTGGGTGGCACGAATCGATCGGCAAAGGATCATCGGTCATCTCCCTCCATAGCGAGTGGACATCGGGCGCGGGGGCCAGCATCGTCAACGCCGGCCATTCGCCTTGCGGTGGGGGTGAGCCTGCGATATTATCGTGAATCGATATCGGAGTCAAAGATTAAGATGGTGTCGGTCATCCGCACCGCGAGCGCGATAATCGCACGGCTGGCGGGGGGATCGCTCAAGAAATGGTCAAGCAACGTCTGCAGTGCGATTGCTACCACGCTACTGCCGCTCGGGGCCACCGACAACAGCATTCTGCTCACCCTGGCCGACGCTCATCGGCAACCAAAAAATAGCCCCCGGCGTCGAGACGCCGGGGGCTTTGACGGAGAGAGCCGGGACGCGCCGGGTGGAGGATCCAGCGACCGCGGTCTTTCCCCGTTCAGTTCAGTTGCCAGTCTGCCCATTCATTCCATTGAGCCCATGCATGAGCTTCTGAAGCGCCTGGTTCTCGAGCTGGCGAACTCGCTCGCGCGTCAGGCCCAAGTTCTCACCGACTTCACGAAGGGTCATGGGCGGGAACGGTTCGAGGCCAAACCGCATCCGGATCACCGCGGCCTCGCGGTCCTCAAGCTCGTCCAGGCGGCCGAAGATACGGTCGAGGTCGTCGGCCTCGATCATCAGATCCTCGGGGGCCTTGCTCCGGTCGTCGGTCAGCACGTCATCGAGTACCTTGCCCTCATCCTCGCTGCTCTCGGGCTGCGGCATCAGGTTGTTGACCTTGATGGCCTTGGCCACGATGCCAATCTTCTTCTTGGACAGCCGCAGGGCCTTGCCCACCTCGTCAGGCGTGGGTGCCCGGCCCAGACGATCGGTCAGAATCGCGGACGCCCGCTTCCACTTCGAGAGCAGGCTGACCATATACGCCGGCAGCCGGATCGGCTTGCCGTTGTTCATCACCGCGCGACGGATCGATTGCTTGATCCAGTAGCTGGCATACGTGCTGAACCGCGTCTCCATCATGCCGTCGAAACCCTCGACGGCTCGCATCAGGCCGAGGTTTCCCTCCTCGATCAGGTCTTCCAGGCTCAGTCCCTTGCCCAGGTAGCCCCGCGCGATGTTCACCACGAGCCGGAGGTTCGCCTTGACCATGTGCTCGCGGGCATACGGATCGCCGGCGGCAACCCGCTCGGCGAGCTCACGCTCCTCTTCGGCCGAAAGCAGGGGCGTATCGTTGATGTCGTGCAGGTAAATTTGCAGGGGTGACGCCGCATTCAACTCGCGGCGATCGGCTCGATGCGAAATCATAGCGGGTCGCTCCTCACAATTCGAGCTATAGCACGCCTATCTATCGAGGGAGTCTGCCTTGAGTAACTTAGAACGCGGTCTCAAGTTGTCAATTCAGCCTGATCAAACCGGCAGAGTGCCGTCTGAAAACCCGTCGGGGAACTCGCGAACCCAGGAGTGCAATCCCCCTTGTGGTCGATCACACTGCCGGTCGGGTGGACTTGCATGCGGATGCGAGTTCGACTCATCGTCCGGGGTGAAGCTGGCCGATGAACGTAACAAACAATCGGGCGCGACTGCTGCGCCGGTGGAGAGAATCTGCCGGTCTTGCCAGAGCTCGCGACCGCTCCATGAACCACGGGCGGAACCTGGCCCAGATTGGTTCTCTCGGGACATATTCTCTCGGGACATATACGGAAGGGAAAGGATCTGGTCATGGCAAGGTTTCGAGATGCGGTGCTGGCCATCGCGCTGGCCACGGGTGGTGTGGGCTGTGCCACATTCTGCGACGAATGCGATGACTTTCCCGTGCCGGGTGGTCCTGGGGGCTACGCGCTGATGCCAGGCTCTTATACTGGTGGGCCGCTGAGCGCGGCGCCCGACACGGGACCGGCGGGATCACCCGTACCGGCCCCGGCGCCGTCCGCGCCGGCCCGTCCAAGCCCCGGCGCTCCGGCTGGCGCGGCCGCTCCAACGCCACCGGTTCCACCAGCCGCCGGCCCTGGCCGAGACGCAGGCGCAAACCCCCCGGCACCGGACGGCGCCGCCAGTGCCGCACCGGCCCCCACGACCACGGTGACAACCTCGGACTCCGCTCCTCCCGTACCACCGTCGATCGCCCCCGGCGGCGGGCTTCGAGTTCCCGCGGCCAACTCGCCTCCGCTTCCCTGACTCAAACCCGCGTTCCCCGCCCGGCAGGACACGCCAGCGGGCAGCGCGTGAGGCGAGCGGCCTGAAGCCGCAGGCGCTGCCGATTCTGGTCTGTTCCCACCCCGGCCGGTTCACGAACCCCGGCCGGATCGATCACTCACGAAAAGGACTTCGATCATGGCGAGGATCGCTTTTGGGCTACTCTCCCTGGCCTTCTTGCTTGGCGTTTCCGGCTGCACCTGGACAGAGACCTATCGCGATTATCCGCCGCAAGTGAGAACGTCGGATGATCATCAGAATCACCACCATCCCGACGTGGTTACCGAGTAAGGGGGCGAGGCTGGCATGCTGCAAAGCCTGTCGTGACCACCGTTCCCGGATCATTTCTGATGGACAGCGCTCGAAGACAAGTGTATACTATCCCTTCTTTGGCTACCGATCGACGGCATTCTGCGAGAAGGGAATCATCCAGGGATGGCCACATCGGACATCGTGATTCGGGGGGCGCGCGAGCACAACCTGCGCGACGTCTCGCTCACCTTGCCCCGGGGCCGGCTGATCTGTCTGACCGGGGTTTCCGGCTCGGGCAAGAGCTCGCTCGCCTTTGATACGCTTTATGCTGAGGGGCAAAGGCGTTACGTCGAGAGCCTCTCGAGCTACGCCCGCCAGTTCCTGGGGCAGATGCCCAAGCCCGAGGTCGATCGGATCGACGGACTCTCACCCTCGATCTCGATCCAGCAGAAGACCGGCGGCCGCAACCCCCGCTCGACGGTCGGCACGATCACCGAGATCAACGACTACCTCCGCGTGCTGTTTGCCCGGGTCGGCCAGGGGCACTGCCCCCAGTGCGACCGGCCCGTCGCAGCCCAGACCCGCGAGCAGATTGTGGCACGAATCCTCGACCTGCCCGCCGGCACCGCATTTCACGTGCTGGCGCCGGTCATCCGTGGCCAGAAGGGCGAGTACAAGGATCTCTTCGCCGATCTGGCCCGCGCGGGATATGTGCGGGCGCGGGTCAATGGCCAGGTCTATAGCCTGTCCGACAACCTCTCACTCGACCGCCAGATCAAGCACCACATCGAGGTCGTCATCGACCGTTTGAAGTCGGTCCCGAGCGCCCGAGCCCGGCTGGCCGAGGCGGTCGAGCAGGCCATCAAGCTGGGCGAGGGCACGGTCATCGTCGCGGTCGAGGGCCAGCCCGACCTGCTGCTCTCAGCGCATTACGCCTGCACCTTCTGCGGCCTGAGCTTCGACCCGCCCAGCCCTCAGCTCTTCAGTTTCAACAGCCCGCAGGGCATGTGCCTGGCCTGCGATGGCCTTGGCGTGCGGCACGACTTCGACCCGGACCTGCTGGTTGCCGATCCCGACCTCTCGGTCTGGGACGGCGCTCTCGCTCCGATCGGGCCGGTCAAGGACGTGGGCAAGTGGCGGCGGCATCTGTTCGAGGGGGTCGCGGCCAACTTCGAGGCCGACGCGGACGGTCCCGCCAAGGGAACGATGCTCAAGGGGCCCTGGCGCCAGCTCGACGAGCGGTTCCGCAACGTCTGGCTTTACGGCGCCGGCGAGCGGGTGATCGTGCACCACTGGAAGAACCGGCAGCGGATCTGGTCGCACGCCGAGAAGTGGGCGGGGGTGGCCACCGAGCTTTTGGCCCGCTATCGCAAGTCGGCCGGCGGCCCCACCCGGGCCCAGCTCGAGCCTTACATGCGCAGCATGACCTGCCCCGAGTGCCGGGGTGGCCGGCTCAATCCCCGCGCCCGGGCCGTGCGCGTGGGCGGCAAGACGCTCGTCGAGCTTGGCGCCATGCCCATCGGCCGCGCCGCCGGATTCTTCGACGCCCTGGCCGAGACGGCTACCGCAGGAAGCAATGGCAAATCCGCGGATCTCATTCCCCTTGATCCGGTCTCGCGCACCATCGCTGACGAGCTGCTGAAGGAGATCCGGGGGCGACTCAGGTTCTTGACCGACGTGGGCCTGCACTACCTGGCGCTCGACCGCGCAGCGCCTTCGCTCTCCGGCGGCGAGGCCCAGCGAATTCGCCTGGCGAGCCAGGTCGGGGCCGGGCTGGTGGGCGTGCTCTACATCCTCGACGAGCCCTCGATCGGCCTGCATCCCCGCGACAACGACCGCCTGATCGCCACTTTGCAGCGGCTGCGCGACGTGGGCAACACGGTGATCGTCGTCGAACACGACGAGGACACGATGCGCGCGGCCGACTGGCTGGTGGATTTCGGACCCGGCCCGGGGATCAAGGGGGGCGAGATCGTTGCCCAGGGAACGCTCGCCGACCTGGCCAGCTCGAAGCTAAGCCTGACCGGCGCCTACCTGGCCGGCAAGGCGGCAATTGCGGTTCCATCCGCCCGCAAGGCTCCCGATGGACGGTCCCTGATTGTTCGTGGCGCCCGCCACAACAACCTCAAGAACATCGACGTCGCTTTCCCCCTGGGGCTATTCATCGGCGTCACGGGTGTCAGCGGCTCGGGCAAGAGCTCGCTGGTCGGCGACATCCTCCGCGCGGCCCTGGCGCGCGACCTCAACGGCGCGGAGGGCGCGCCGGGCGCCCACGAGCGGATCGAAGGAAGCGACCAGCTCGATAAGGTCATCGACATCGACCAGTCGCCGATCGGCCGCACTCCCCGCTCCAACCCGGCCACCTATATCAAGCTGCTGGACCAGATCCGCGATCTCTACACGAAGCTGCCCGAGGCCCGCGCCCGGGGCTACCAGCCGGGTCGGTTCAGCTTCAACGTTCCGGGCGGCCGCTGCGAGGCCTGCGAGGGTAATGGTTCCAACCGCCTGGAGATGGATTTTCTGGCCGACGTCTGGGTCACGTGCCCGGTCTGCGAGGGCAAGCGGTTCAACCGCGAAACCCTGCACGTCCGGTTCAAGGGCAAGAGTATCAGCGATGTGCTGGACATGGACGTTCAGGAAGCGCTCGAGCACTTCGCCAACGTGCCCAAGATCGCGACCATGCTGCAGACCCTGCACGACGTCGGCCTCGACTACATCAAGCTGGGCCAGCCCTCGCCCACGCTCTCCGGCGGCGAGGCCCAGCGCATCAAGCTGGCGCGCGAGCTCGTCAAGAGGAGCACCGGCAAGACGCTGTACATCCTCGACGAGCCGACCACGGGGCTGCACTTCGACGACGTCAAGAAGCTGCTAGAGGTGCTCCACGGGTTCAAGGAGCAGGGCAACACCGTGGTCGTCATCGAGCACAACCTCGACGTGGCCAAGACGGCCGACTGGATCATCGACCTGGGGCCGGAGGGGGGTGAGGACGGGGGCCGGATCATCGCCCAGGGAACGCCGGAGCAGGTGGCGCAGATCGCCGCCAGCCACACGGGGGCGGCTCTGCGGCGGGCCCTGCATCCCGATCATTCCCGCCGCTCCGGGCCCACACAGGATGTGGGGAGGGCCGCGCTCAGCGAGGTGGGTCAGCGCAGTGCAGGTAACCGCGGATCGGCTTCATCCGAGGAGGGTCTGGACGCCATCGCCGTGCGGGGCGCGCGGCAGCACAACCTCAAGGGCATTGACCTGGATATCCCCCGGCACAAGATGACCGTTTGCAGCGGGCCTTCCGGCTCGGGCAAGAGCTCGCTGGCCATCGACACGCTTTATGCCGAGGGCCAGCGGCGGTATGTCGAGAGCCTCTCGAGCTACGCCCGCCAGTTCCTGGCCCCGCTCCAGAAACCCCGGGTCGAGCGGATCAGCGGGCTTTCGCCGGCGATCAGCATCGAACAGAAGACGACCAGCAAGAGCCCGCGCTCGACGGTCGGCACGGTCACCGAAATTCACGACTACCTGCGCATCCTCATGGCCCGGCTGGGGCATCCCCATTGCCCGGGCTGCGGCATTCCGATCGGCACCCAGACCGCCGACGAGATCGTCGCGAAGATCCTCCACCTGCCCGAGGGAACGAAGGTCTTCATCATGGCACCCGTCGAGCGGCGCGACGGCGAGGCCTTCGAAGCGCTCTGGGACGAGCTGCGAGCCTCGGGTTTTGCACGCGTCCGCGTGGACGGCACGTCGATCGAGCTGGACAGCCCACCCAAGCTGAGCCACCGCCGCAAGCACCGGATCGAGGTGGTGATCGACCGGGCGGTCGTGCGCCGATCAACGCGCTCTCGCCTGGCCGACTCCGTCGCATCGGCGCTCGACCTGGGCAAGGGGGTGCTCCATGTTGCACGGGTCGGCGACCCTGACAACGAGCCCCACTGGAATGTGGACCGTTACAGCCAACATCGTTCGTGCGACCGTTGCGGACGCAGCTTCGAAGAGCTGTCGCCGCACCACTTCTCGTTCAACAGCCCGCTCGGCTGGTGCCCGGTCTGCGAGGGCCTGGGCACGCAGCATGGGGCCAACCCGGCTGTCCTGGTGCCCGACCCCAGGCGCAGCCTCCGCGCGGGCGCTGTGGACGTCTGGCCGGGCATCGACGCGAACCCCCTTTTCGGCCGGATGATCGCAGCCCTGGCACAGGCGGAGGGAATCGACCTGGACATCCCTTTCGACGACCTGGACGGCCGGCACCGCCGGATCATCCTCCACGGTGCGGGCGACACCTGGTACGCCGTGCCGCCCGACCTGGCGGCGGCCCAGCCGGGGTTCTCGTTCCAGTACAAGGGCCTGTTCCCGGCTATCGAGGAGGCCGCGCGGGTCTCGTTCGTCCACCGCTGGAAGCTTCAAGGGATGGTCGATGACGTCCCCTGCGCTGCCTGCATGGGCGCCCGCATGCGCGACGACGCGGCGGCCGTTCGATTCCACGGCCATACCCTCGACCAGATCAGCCGCTGGCCGCTCGGGGCGGCGCTCGATTTTTTCAAGGGGCTGCGGCTGACCGACGACGAGAGGCACATCGCCGGCGACCTCGTGCGGGAGATCCGCGACCGGCTGACCTTCCTCGTCGATGTCGGCCTCGACTATCTGAGCCTGGCCCGCGGCACCCCCACGCTCTCTGGCGGTGAGGGCCAGCGCATTCGGCTGGCCAGCCAGATTGGCAGCGGACTGACCGGCGTGCTCTATGTGCTCGACGAGCCAACAATCGGCCTGCATCCGCGCGACAATTCCCGGTTGCTGGGAGCGCTGCGGCACCTGCGCGACCTGGGCAACACGCTGGTCCTGGTCGAGCACGACCGCGAGATCATCGAGTCGGCCGACCACCTCATCGATTTCGGGCCCGGCTCGGGGCAACTCGGCGGCACGATCACCGCCTCTGGCCCGCCGAAAAAGGTCAAGGCCGCGGCGCAGTCGCTGACCGGGCAATACCTCAGCGGCAAGGCCGCGATCATGGTGCCGACCAACCGCAGGCCAGCCAGCGCCGCGGCCGGCGTGCCAGCCATCGTGATTCGCGGCGCGCGGCAGAACAATCTCAAAGACCTGGATGTCCGCATCCCGCTGGGAGTGGTCACGGTCGTGACGGGGGTCAGCGGCTCGGGCAAGAGCTCGCTGGTCGAGGACATCCTTTGGAAGGCCGCCGCCAAGACCCTGCATCGCGCCGGACTTACCCCCGGGGCTTATGAGGCCATCGAGGGCCTGGACCGCATCGACAAGGTGATCAGCGTGGACCAGACGCCCCTGGGGTCGACGCCCAACTCGACCCCGGCCACCTACTCCGGGGCGTTCGACTTGATTCGCGATCTCTTCGCCAAGCTTCCCGAGGCCAAGGTCCGCGGTTACACGTCGCGCAGGTTCAGCTTCAACATGGCAGGCGGCCGGTGCGAGACCTGCGAGGGGGCCGGGCAGAAGCGAATCGAGATGCACTTCCTGCCCGACGTCTGGATCACCTGCGACGCCTGCGGCGGCGCGCGGTTCACCCCCGAGGTGCTGGCGGTCAAGTTCCACGGCAAGACCATTGCCGACGTGCTCGACATGTCGGTCGACGGGGCGATCGAACTCTTCGGCAGCGTGCCGCGAATTCGCCGGATCTTGCAGACCCTGCACGACGTGGGCCTGGGGTACATTCCCCTGGGCCAGGCCGCGCCCACGCTCTCTGGCGGTGAGGCCCAGCGCGTCAAGCTGGCCGCCGAGCTGTCGCGTCCGGACACGGGCAAGACCCTTTACATCCTCGACGAGCCGACCACGGGACTGCATCTCGACGACGTCAAGAAGCTGCTGGACGTGGTTCACCGTCTGGCTGACCTGGGCAACACCGTGGTCATCATCGAGCACAATCTCGAGGTGATCAAGACGGCCGACTGGGTCCTCGACCTCGGGCCTGAGGCCGGTGCCGGCGGTGGCGAGCTGGTCGCCGAGGGCCCGCCCGACGAAGTCGCGCGGAACCCCCGCAGCCACACGGCGAAGTTTCTCCAGGGCCTGCTCGCCACCGGTCCCTTCGCAGAGCGGCCCACGTTCGACCCCAAGGCCGCCGCCCACAAGGCGCTCGAAGCGGCAAAGTCAAGCAACGACAAGGTCCAGCCCAGAACCGTTGAAAAAGAGGCAAGAAAGGGCAAGGACAAGGGCAAAGGCAAGGGCAAGCGCCAGGCCGAGCTGGCGGCCGAGTCTTCTGCTTCAGCCCAGGCCCCCTGGGAGATCGATGGCCGTAAGTGGCATACCCGCGATCGCGTCGCCCGCAACGGCCGCCCCGCGCGCTGGGACGGCCGGATTCTCGAGCTCATCGTCGATCGCGTCGAGGAGCTGGGTGCCGGCTGCTTCGCCCCGACCGAATGGTCCGAGCGCGGCGTGGTGCGGATCGACTGCACCGAGAGGCAGAAAAAAAACAGCTTTCCCTTCTTCCACGCGACAACCTCGGGCGAGTGGGTCGTCACCCTCCGCTTCTTTGTCCCCCGCAACACGTTCAAGTCGGGCACGCTGGAAAACGCGCTCGCGCTCGTCGCCTTCCATGAGAGCCCGACGCCCGTGCTCAGCGACGCCCCGCGGATCAAGGTCGCAACCAACGCCGGCCCGATGCAGGAGATCACCATCACTGCCCATTCCGCGGCCGACTTCGAGTCCCCCGCCTTTGACGCCTTCCTGACCAAGGCCGTGGCGGCGACCCTGGGCCGGGGCATGTCAGCGCAGCTGAAGAAGGCCAGCGAGTTGTAAGGTTCTCCATACCAGGAATCGGTTTTCTCTCACCCTTCGCCTGGCCTTTCCGATCGGGGTCTCCATGGCGTATCATTCAGGTGTCGGGGAACGGACGGACGGGCGACCGGAACGAGGCACCGAGACCTCCCGCTCGGCTCGGCTCGCCGCGGCAGAGGCGGGCTGGCCCGCGCGACGGCAATGGGAGTGCCGCGCCGGACATCGTCGTCGCCGCGGGCCCGAAGAAGAGGCTAGCTAATCATGACGCGACGCTCCCGAGGCCGTGAAGTCGCCCTCCAGGTGCTGTACCAGATCGAGCAAAACCCTGGCGTGCCCGTCACCGAGGTCCACCAGTTCATCAACCGTCGGACCCTGGGCGAGCCGAAGCTCGCCGAATTCACCGCGGGCCTGATCGCCGGGGTCCGGGAACATCAGCCCCGGATCGACGCCATGATCCAGGAGGTCGCCGAGAACTGGCGGCTGGACCGCATGGCCGCCATCGATCGCAACATCTTGCGGCTGGGAGCCTACGAGGTGCTCTTCTGCCCTGAGGTCCCGGCCAAGGTCGCCATCAATGAGGCCCTCGAGCTGGCCAAGCGGTACAGTACCTCCCAATCGAGCCGGTTCGTCAACGGCATCCTCGACCGGGTACTCCAGCTCCACGCCGTGCCCCAGGCCGACGCCAAGATCGAGACCGAGGGTGAAAGCCAGACCCAGAGCCAGGCGGAGGCGGAGGGCGAGGCCACCGAGGTCCCGGCCGCGGAGCAACCTCCCCGGCCCCAAGCCGGCCCCGAACCTGAAGTCCAGCGATGACCGCCGGCTTGCCTGGCCTGCGGACCGTTCCGTCGCCGTTGGCCCCTCGCCTCCGGGCCGGCGCGGACCCGCACGTGCACACGACCCATGCCGACGGTCTCTGCTCTCCTTGCGAGGTGGTAATCGGGGCGGCAGCGCGGGGCTGGCGGCCCGTCGGCTCGATCACCACCCCGCCGGCCGACCTGGAGCGCCTGCGTCGGGCCCGACCAGCGAACCCATCTTCGGACAGCTTGGCTGAGTCGTTAAAATTCTAGTTTCCGATAATGCGGTCATAGACGAAGGACGGACATGGCGATCAAAGGGCTGCTGGAACGGTTCAAGAAGGGGCTGGCCCGGACGGCGCAGTTGTTCAACATCCGCGCCTGGTTTGGCCGCAAGGTGGATCAGTCGTTCCTCGACGACCTTGAGGCTCGCTTGATCCAGGCCGACGTGGGCGTCGTGGCCACGGGCCGGATCATCGACCGGGTGCGTGAGGCGTACGCCGACAAGACGGCCGACGAGAACCTGGTGGCCTTCGTCAAGGACGAGCTGAAGAGCCTGCTCGAGGACCCCAACCCCGGGGTCCTGGCCGTCGCAGCGAAGAAGCCCAGCGTCTACCTGATTGCCGGGGTCAACGGCTCGGGCAAGACGACCTCGATCGCCAAGCTGGCGCAGCGGCTCAAGGATCAGGGCCAATCGATCGTGCTGGGTGCCTGCGACACGTTCCGGGCGGCCGCCGCCGACCAGCTTGAAATCTGGGCCAGGCGCGCCGGCTGCGAGATCGTCCGGGGCGCCTCCAGGGCCGACCCAGCCAGCGTCGCCCATGACGCCTGCCAGCGCGCCTTGGCCCGCGGCATCGATGTCCTGATCGTGGACACCGCCGGCCGCCTGCACACCCAGACCCACCTGATGCGCGAGCTCGAGAAGATCAAGAGCGTGATCCAGCGGCTCATCCCCGGCGCGCCGCACGAGGTGCTGCTGGTCCTCGACGGTATCAACGGCCAGAATGCGATCCGCCAGGCCGAGGTCTTCACGAAAAGCATCGGCTGCACGGGCGTGGTTCTGACCAAGCTCGACGGCACCGCCAAGGGGGGCGTCGTCGTCGCCGTCCGCCAGACCATGAAGCTGCCGATCAAGTTCATCGGCGTCGGCGAAGCCCTCGACGATCTGCAACCCTTCGACGCCGACACATTCGTCGAATCGCTGTTCGCGTGAGCCGGCACCCGCGGGAAGGAGATGAAAATGGCAGATGGCAAAGCTGACAGGCAGCCGTGACGCGGGAATTCTGCCTTTTGTCACTTCTCGTCAGTCAACCTGGACTCGATGGGTCTTGCCTCGGACAGAGAGCCCCAGAGCGGGCTGGATGCCAGATGCAAGCGCCCGAACAGTGAGCCGCCCAACTGGGCCGAATGCAGGACACTTCGGCCAGCCATCCGTGCGGGAATCGGTTGCGACGATGGTGCGCGGCAGTCTACCGGATCGTTCCAGTTCGCCGGTTGGCGTGCCGGGACGACCACGCGGAGCATGAACTGAGCGTGGCAGGCGCTGCCCGCAATCACGAAGAAGTGAAACAGTTCGTGAGACCCGAACACTCCGGGCTCCAGCACCGGCCAGCCTGAGAGGTTGATCAAGGCTCCCACGCTGTAGAAGGCCCCTCCCAGGGGTAGCGGCAACAAGCTGCGATGGCTCAGGCTTCGCGCCAGCTCGCGATAGCAGAACAAGACGCCCCATCCCATGGCCAGGTAGATGGAGGTGGACATCCAGGTGGGCAGGACGCCACCAAACCAGATCCGTGCCGAGCACAAGCCGGCCACGCTCCAGACCGTGGCCAGGGTGCCCCGCCGCCAGGAGCGTCGAAAAAGCGACCAGGACGCCGGCGTGTAGGTGCCGGCGATCAGCAGGTAAATCCCCACGTGGTCAAGCCTGCGCAACCGGCTGAGAGGCTCGCCGCTGAGACAGACAGCGTGATACAAGGCGCTGCTGCCGAAGCAGATCACCAGGCTGAGCCCGTAAATCAAGAGCGCGATGATCTTGCCCCGCTGGTACGCCGTGGCCCGCCTGCCGTCACGCCCGTCGCGGTTGGCGGCGGTGCTGACTTGCTCGACGCAGCGCTGCCAGAAGACCCAGGTCAGGGGCAGCGCCAGCATCATTCCGGCGCCGTGACTCAGGGCATTGATCGGCTCCCGAAGGTCAAGCAGCATCATGGCGGCCCCGTGGTTCGCAACCTGAGTATTCTTTCCGGCCCCGGGCTGTCGAGACGTGAGGACGGACTTGAGGCAGGTTCTCCTACTGCGTCGCTGCGCAAACTGGATGTGACTCATCGGAGGACTTTCGACCGGTCCAGGGCCCGTTCTTGAGCGATTCCCAAGGGCCTCTGCGAGGGGGCATTGCCGACCGTGTTCAGGCGGGATGGGCTTGAGGAGCCGACCTCCCGCGTGAGTGACCTTTGGGGGTGAAAGGGGTGGGACCGATCGCGGGGGCACCGAGGGCTGAGAGGACTTGTCTTTGGCGAGTTCAAGGGCTGCGGGAGATCCAAGGCCGCGGGGCCCGACAACGTTCGGCGCGGGTCTCTGACCTGGCCGAACGTGGAGCCTGGCCGTCACGAGATCACTTGTGCCCTGCCTGCCTCGGGCGGACGGCCAAGGCGGCTGCGACCAAACCGAAAACGACCAGCGGGCCGGGCTCGGGGACCGGTGCTGGTCGTGGAGTTCCCCCAGAGCCGGTGCCGTCGATAACCTGGGCCGCGAGCACTGGCTTCGATGTGCTCGCCAGATGTTTGGGTGCCACATTCTTGGGCGAGTCGATCTTCAGGTCGCGTTCCAAGGCGTCCAGGGATTGCTGATTCCAGTTCACCAGCTTGCCCGACTTGAGCGTGAAGAGATGTTCCAGGTCTTTCACGAACTTGGAGTTGGTAATCGGGTTGGTGATGCTGGTGGGAATCAGGGGCTGGGCCTGGATCGAGGCCGCCGGGATCGGCACGCTTGCCTGCGTCGTGCCCGAGCTCGAACTGCTGGTGGACCGCTGGCTGGCCAGCCAGGCCAGGGTGGTTCCAGCCCATGATCCAGTGGTCCCGAACAAGGGGGGAAGTGGCTTGACCAAGTAGATGTCCTGCCCATTGTAGACAGCGGCTCGGCCATGCTTTGCCAACGTCTGGTCGAGCTGAGCCTTGACCAGAGCGTCGAGATGGAGCGGGCCGGTGGTGGTCTGGTTGGAGTTCGCCGATCCGGAGTCGACCGTGGGAAATCCCTTGGGCAGCGGGTCGTCGCCGCCAACCTGGTAAACGATGTACCTGGGAACGGCACCGTCGGTCAGCACCACGGGGCCGGATTGCTGCTTGGTTGGCAATTGAATCGTCTGACCGTTCTGATCGAGCACGATCAGATGGTCCAGGTCCTCGGCGTCGAGCTTGATCCTCGAGGCGATTTGCGAGGCCCGGGATTGCCGGGGTGCCGCGGGGGCGAGGCCCAAACCCAGGCCAACAGCCAGTGAAGTCGCCAGCCAGCAGTGGAACCGGCCACGACGGGTAATCTTTCTCATCACGGAGTCCCTCCTTTGGAAATCTACCGTGCTCGGTCTCGGCACCCTTTCCCCCGCCGCAACCCACGCCAGCTAGCGGCAGCCCAGGGGCTGACAACCGGGAAGATCTGATCTTGATCGAAATTGATGCGATCTGTGGACTCGATGTGCGACAGTTGAAAGGTAGGGGCTATCTAGCACGATCATCCGGACCGATCAACCCGGGTTCGTGGCTGTTGAGGGGAATTGTATCGGTTTGAAATTTTTTCCCTGAAGTTTCTCGGGGCGATGGCCGAGAGCAGTGGGCAGCGGCAAGAGGCCGCTGCCCACTGCCTACTCGAGAGTAGCTGGCTCACTCCTGGATCTTGAGCAGTTCGACCTCGAACAGGAGGGTGGCGTTGGGGGGGATGACGCGACCCGCGCCGCGGCTGCCGTACCCAAGATTGGGGGGGATCAAGAGCTCGCGCTTGCCGCCAACCTTCATGCTCAAGACGCCTTCGTCCCAGCCCTTGATCACCCGACCGGTGCCGATCGGGAAATCGAACGGTTCGCCGCGGTCCACCGAGCTGTCGAACTTCCTGCCCTTGGCTCCGTTTTCCCAGAGCCAACCTGTGTAGTGCATGACGCAGGTCTGCCCTTTCTTGGGCTTCTCGCCGGTGCCTTCCTGGATGTCGCGGTATTGCAGACCGCTGTCGGTCTTGGTCATCTTCTTTTCCTTCTCGGTTTGGCCAGGATCGTCGGCGCGGCCCCCGGTTGCCGCCACCAAGGCAATCATCGCCAGAGCGGCAACGAGACGCCAGCGCGTCGAGGCAGTCCTGGAGTCGATCATGGTCTCGGTCTTGTTCATCATCAACGTGCGGCTCCTTATCAGTTCCCGCGCGATGTTTCGGCACGCGCTCTCAGGCTGGTAGGCCGCCGGTTCATGCTTCCGGCATTCGACGGAACGCCTGTGACCGTACCACAAGCAGCGGCCGCGAGGGAATGACCCAGTTCTTCGACTGGACCAGGGTTGGCCGTGGCCAGTGGATCTGGATTCGGGTAACACGCGAATTCTAATTGACGTCAATCACCCCCTCGCGATAGAATGGAGGAGTAAGCCTTTGGAGCCTTTGTCATGGACATCTCCAAGCCGCAGGGATCCTGGGTTCACGTCGAGCAAGTCGGCGACGAACTCGTGCTGCGGTGGCGGGCGAAATGGTTCGCCGCTGCCTTTTGGTTCGCCGTCTTCCTACTTTTGCCGGCCTTCTGTGTGTTCCTGATTCTGACCGCCCCTCGCGCGCCGACGCTGAACGATATACTTTCCTTGATCTTCTTCCTCGCCTTGTGGATCCCCTTTGGGTACGGTTACCCGCTCCGGGAGTCTCTCGGCACCGAGCGCCTGCGGATCGGGTCGGACGGCCTGGACTATCAGGCACGTGCCCTCAATCCCGCTCCAAGAGCGGCACGTCCCGCTCGGAGAGATCAAGGGCATCGATTACAGCTTGAAGATCGAGACCCTGGGCAAGCCCGTCCGGTTCTGGGGGGGGCATCGAGCCGAGGGAGCGTCGGTGGCTAGCCGACCTGCTCCAGAGACATCTCCAGGCATTGATACCCGATCGGGTCATCACGCTCCGGCCGCCCGATCTGGGAGCGGTCACGATCGAAGTGCTGGGGCCCGCAGAGGCGACCCCGGAGCCCCCCTCGGACTGCTCGATCCGCTTGTATACCGATTGGGACCGCGTTGAGTTCGTGCGGAGGAGGGCTTTTAGCCTCCTCAGTTATGGCTTCACCTCCCTCTATTTCATCCTCTCCTACGGCATCAACTCCATCTGCTATATCCTCAGTATACTTATTATTCTCGGCTGGTTTGGCATGTTCGGCCTCTTCGGCGACCTCTTTGGAACACACGCATTCCTGGTTCCCGCTCGTCCTGGTGAGCTCCTCCTGGGTCGTTACTGGCTGTTGTCGGTTGCTGACCATCCCCTTCTGGGTTGAGAGATGGGCGATGGTACCCGGCGAGATCACCGCCCAGTTCTCGATCTTTTTTGACCTGGGACGGCCCCAGCGAATCGAGGCCAAGAGCGTCGGCCGCATCGAGTTACGTAAGAACGCCCGCATCGGGATGAGGTGGGCTTGGGGGAGGCACTCTCAGGAACAGGAGGGAGACAGAGACACCCCGTACTCGCTCGGCCGGGTCGGCTGGGAGGGCCAAGACCTGCTCATCATCGTCTACTTGACGGAGGGGGAAGCCCGCTGGATGGGCGGTCAGATGTGCGCACTGCTCAAGGGCTCGCTACCGAAAGCCGGGAAGACAAGTGCTCCACCATCCCGCGCTTCCGATCCCCTCTGGGACCACGAGCTTGATCGATGAGAGGGGGATCCCCTGCCCCTGGTGGCGAAGTCGCCCGACCGATGGTTCAATCGTAAGTCACTTGACCTCAGTAACTTGCGTCTGGTAAACAGAATGGCCAGCCTTCCGCCATAAGTCATTGCTGAAAAGCAATTTACGGCGAACCACCCAACACCAACCGCCCGGAACACCGGAAGAGCCTGGAACTTATGACGATAGAGTGCGGAGTCCCACGCTGGCCTTGATGGCTGCCGGAACTCCAGAAATCTCTACTTTTCTCTACCACACGCCCGTTCAGTACCGGTGAAAAGTTGGTTTTCCCTGGCGACGTCGGTTACGCTAAAATTTCTTCTGTAATTCGTGTGAATACTGGATTCACTCTTTCAGCGGTCGGTCGACTCGCATTGCGTCAGCCCGGCTCGTGCCAGAGGGCGTCATTTCCCATATGGGCACCCGCTCCACCAACATGATCAGCCCGAACCTGACTCCCCTGCTGGACGTGGTCTTGCAACTGATCACGTTCTTCATGATGCTGGTCCATTTTGGCAGCCGGCTCGAGGGGTCCAATCGCGCCGTGAGGCTGCCGGTCGCGCCGGCGGCGCTGCCGGGATCGGACCTGACCTTCGACCGCCTGCCGGTCTCCCTCGATCAGCGGGGTGGGCTGCGGTACGGCGGCCGGGTGCTCTTGGGAGCGGCGGCATCGGCCTGGTGGGCCGAGCAGGCCAAGATCCGCCGCGCCGGTCTGGAGTTGCTGCCGCCGGGCCCCTCCGGTGGCGACGAGCTGCCGACCGTGGTGATTCTACGCGCCGATCGCGACGCCTCGTACGGCACGGTCCGGCGAACCCTGGCCGAGGCCCAGGAGCAGGGCTTCGCCAAGTTCAGCCTGGTCGTCCTGCGGAGGGAACATCCATGAGCTTCGGCATGGGGATGCCCGCTTCCACGGCTGCCACCCTGGGCACGATGGCCGACTCGGCCGCGGCCGCCGTCGCGCCCCGGTCCCGGCGCTATCGTCCGGGTCCTCCCGACGAGGTCTTCTTCCCGGTGACGCCTATGCTCGATATGGCGTTTCAGCTCCTGGCCTTCTTCATCCTGACCTTCAAGGCCCCGTCGGCCGAGACGCACATCGACCTGTACCTGCCGGCCACGCCCGCGGCCTTGCCCTCGGGGCCAAGGGGACAGGCTCGGCCCAGCCCGTCGCGCGCGATCGATGCCGACCTGGAGAACGACCTGTTGGTCCGCGCCGAGGCCGACGACCTGGGGGATCTCAAGGCCTTGCGGCTGGGGGAAGCCATCGTACCGGACCTTCCCGCCCTCGGCAGCCGCCTCCGCCGCTACACCCAGCTCCTGGGCAACCACCCGCTCCGCGTCCGGCTGGTCGCCGACGACCGCCTGCGCTACGAGCCGGCCGCGCGGATCATCGCAACCTGCTCGGCGGCCGGCATCACGTCGGTTCGCCTGGCCCAGCCCGGCGCCATTCCGGCCCTGCGCGGCCTGCCGCCTGGACCGGGTGCGGGTGGAGGCGCACGATGAGACTTCGCTTGCGCTTCAGGCTTGTCATTTGGAGTGCCGCCTGGACCGGGTGCGGGTGGAGGCGCACGATGAGACGGGGGCTCGTCACCGGCTGGCCCTGGCTCGCGGTTCTGCTCCTGGCCTGCGGCGACTGGTCCAGCCGTGCGCAATCCGCCAGTGACGATCTCGAGACCCGGCTTGGCCTTGCGGACCTGGCCGCGTATCGGGCGGCCCTGTCAGGAAAGGCCACGATCGACAATGCCTCGGAGCCGGTGCGCCCTGTGACTTTCCACAATCTCTGGGATCATCCCGAAACCTGGCGTGGGCGCCGGGTGCAGATCCAGGGGAAGGTCGCCCGGATCTTCCGCCAAGACGCAGTCGGCGGCTTTCCACCGCTGGCGGAGGCCTGGCTGAGTACACCTGAGGGAGATCTCTTCTGCACGGTTTTTCCCACGGCGGGAGTTCCCGATCTCGGTCAAAACGTCACCTTCACCGGCAGGTTCTTCAGGACGATTCGCTATGCCGGAAGCGACCAGCCGCGGTTGGCCCCCTGGATCGTAGGGAACCGGCCGCCCTTGAGCGTGGCCTTGGCCCCGCCGTCGAGCGAGCCCGCTGCCGCGGCCTTTCGAGCCATCGGCGCCAGTCCGGAACCGGAATGGGAACGGCCTATGGGCCGGCGGTTCGAGTCGTGGTCACCGGCGGCCTGGATGCTGGGAATCGCCCTGGGCCTGGCCGGGGCTGCGGTGCTGGCCTGGCAGCACGTTCGCCGGCCTTTGGCGGCCAAACCGCTCGGAACGCGACCCAAGAATCAAGACTCGGCCGCGGGCGACCCGCCGCTGGTGTTCCTCGAAACGGAGCCCGTCAATGGAACAGCCCTTTCCGACGCGAGATCCCATTGAAGGTCTGCGCTTCACCTTCAAGACCGACGAAGCCGCGGCTGCGGCCAATACCCGGCCGGAGAAGGAGAGCACCGAGTTCGGCGAGCCCGACGGCCGCGCGCCGCTTCAGCAGCTTCACTTTGGTGAGACACCGCTTACCGATCCCCGCGCGCTGGGGAGCTCGGCGCTCGTGCACGTGCTGCTGATCGCGGTGGCGTCGCTCACGGTCCTGAACGTATCGATCACGCGTGTGCCGGAAGCTTCCGGGGCGCTGCGGGGCGAACTTGAACCGGTTGATAACCGGGCGGAGAAGGGCAAGGTCGCCGGCAGCGGTGGGGGATCTCCCGGGGAAATAGGCGGGCTGGGCAGCATTGCCTTTGTGCCGCCTGCAGCCGGTGCCAATCCCCAGGGGCCGGGTCTCGACCCGGCGGCGGATGCCTTGCTGAACGAGATTTTGCCAGGCACGGCGCAGCAGCCGGCCGAGGCGCTGCAGCGTGCCCTGCCCGGTCCGCAGACCACCGGCGTGGGCCTGATTGCCGGCTCCGGCCTGGGCGGCGGGGGCGGTTCGGGCGGCGGGATTGGCCGCGGCATCGGCCCCGGGACCGAGTTCTTCGGCGCCCGCGAGCACGGTCATTCGTTCGCTTACGTGATCGACTGTTCCGGCAGTATGGGCTTGCGGAACTCGCTGGAGGTGGCCAAGCGAGAGCTCCTGGCCAGCCTGAATCAGCTTCCCCCAGAGGCACGGTTCTCGGTAATCTTCTACAATCTGAGGGCCCGCGTCTTCGCCGACCCCAGCGGACAGCAGGGATTGATGCCGGCCACGGCGGCCAACAAGGTGCGGGTGCAGAACCAACTTCAAACTGTCGTACCCGACGGCGGTACCGACCACATGGTGGCCCTGCGTACGGCGTTCGGGTTGAAGCCCGAGGTCATCTTCTTCCTCACTGACGCCGACCTCATGACCAACAATGACGTCAACGCGATCCTCGCCGAAGCCAACGGCAGCCGCATCCAGGCCGTCGAGTTCGGCCGCGGCACCGACCTCGGGGTGCAGACTCCGCTCCGCCGCCTGGCCACCACCACCGGCGGGACCTACCGCTACATCGACGTGACCGGTTTCCCCAGGTCGGTGTCGGGTTATTAGACCGTAGGCCAGGCTCAGGCCGACCGCGGGGCGACGCGGTCCTGGCAGGTCAGCCGGCCGCGAAGGCATGCTCGGGCAACGGCGAAGTCGTCGAACGGAATGACCCGGTCAGCGAAGATCTGGTAGGCGTCGCGGCCCTTGCCGGCGATCAGGACCGCGTCGCCCGGACGGGCATCGCCCAGGGCGGCCTCGAT
>JAFAHT010000208.1 GCA_019237095.1 Planctomycetaceae bacterium | reverse complement strand
GCCAGGAACACCCGACGCCCGACCTCTGGCGCGACCTCGCCGCCACGGTGGACCGAGGCGGGGGAGATGCCGGTCGGTTCTGGGTCGATGACTCGAAGGTCGTACTTCGCGCCGGCCACGGCCGCAAACGGCTCGAGGCAACCTGTCTGGCCTTGCTCGATGCCGTGGGACGTAAACTACCGCAGGACCAGACGGAACTGCTTCACGCTCTGGGAGCCGGAACGCCAAAAGCGGCCGAGCTGGACCGCTGGCTCGACGCCTCGGGAGCTGCGGTCCTGTGGCCGCCCGCAGCCCTGCTCCAGGACCTTGGGAGCCGACTGGCGTGCAAGCCGCTGGAGCCGGCCGATCGAGACTGGCGGATCACAGCGGTGCGTTCGGTGGTGCTGGGCCCGGAGCGGTTCAACGGCCGGCTGGCGACGCTGGGCTCGAAGGCAAGCGTCCACTTCACCGCTTTTGGCGAACTGCTTCGCCACGTATGGGACCTCGCGGCCGACGGCAGGCCGACCGACGTTCAAGGCGACAAGCACGGCGGCCGCCACTATTACCTCGAACCCCTGGTCGAGGCCTTCCCCGAAACCTGGATCGATCGCGGGGTTGAGGGTCCCGCGCTGAGCCGGTACCAGATTCGCGACCGGGGTCGCAGCATGAGCCTGAGCCTTTCGCCCCGCGCTGATGGCAACAATGGGCTGGTGGCTCTGGCGTCCATCGTCAGCAAGACCGTCCGCGAGGTCTGGATGGATGTCTTCAACGCCTACTGGACAGTCAGGGTGCAGGGTCTTCTGCCCACTGCCGGCTATCCCGTGGACGCAACGCGGTTTCGCCGCGCCATCGAGCCGATTGCCCTGGCCGGAGGGCTCGATCCCGATCTCTGGTGGCGACGTAAGTGAGCGGCCACGGGCGGGAGTGGGGCGAGCGGGGTACGCGATCTCAGGTGGAAGGCAAGGCAAGTCGTCATGCCCAGGCGAACAGGTTCAGCGTTCGCGGTAAACGATCCGCCCCTTGGTGAGGTCGTAAGGAGTGATCTCGACGGTCACTCGGTCGCCGGGGACGATCCGGATGAAATTCTTGCGCATCTTGCCGGCAATGTGGGCCAGGATGCGGTGACCATTTTCCAGCTCGACCATGAACTGGGTGTTAGGAAGCGCCTCGACGATCCGTCCTTCGGTTCTGATCGGTTCTTCTTTGGGCACGCGGATCTCCTGTGACGAGCAGCGCCGGCCAGGCGTGGAGCTGGTCGGAACGCAGAATTCCATGTCCTGTCCGCCGGGTTCGATCTAGCGCGGTCGGGCGAGCCTCAGCGGGGGGAAGAGACCTGGAGACTCGCCAGCGGGCCGGCCTGGGATCGCCTCGCGCCGATCCGGCGGAGATTCAAGTATGTTACTCGATCCGACCAGGCTTGAACAGCGGCGATTCAAGGGAGTTGGGGCGGAGGTCAGGGCGTGAAAGGAGGCAGGCAGCCCGGGACGTTGAGGCGCACCTTGTAAACGGCATCAACGGCCGTGATTGCCAGACCCTGGGCGTCCGAGTCGCACCAGGCCAGGTTCGCCGGGCGGTTTGGGGTCGCGATGATTCCCAGCAGCTTGCCATGGGACTCGAAGACCCAGACGCCCAGGGCGACGGCCACGTAGACCCTGCCTTGCCGGTCGATCTTCATTCCGTCCGGCCCGCCGGGTTGACCAGGGTCAAGCCGCGCGAAGACTCGGCTCGAGCCCACTCTGAGGCTTCCCGAGGGCTCCACTTCGAAAGCCCGAACATGGTATCGCGCCGTGTCGCAGACGTAGAGAATCCGCTCGTCGGGTGAGAACGCCAGACCGTTGGGCTTCTCGAAATCGTCGGCGAGCAGGCGAACTGCGGCGGGGCCCGTGCCGGCGAGGTCGAGCGCATAGAGTCCCTGGAAATGAAGCGCCCGCTGTGCCGGCTCGACCCCGTAAGGAGGGTCCGTGAAGAAGAGCAGCCCATCCGACCGGGCAACGATGTCATTGGGGCTGTTCAGCCGCTGGCCGGACCAGGTCTCGGCCACGGTCTCGACCCGCGACCCATCCCGGTTCATCCGGGAGACCCTGCGGCCATTCTGCTCGCAGAAGACGATCCGGCCGTCCCGGGCAAACGTCTGCCCGTTGGCGGCCCCGGTCTGTTCGCGGAGAACCTCGAGTGTGCCGGAGGTGCCCAGGCGATAGGTCCGCTCGGCCTTGATATCCTGGAACAGAAGCAACCCGTCTGAACACCAGAGTGGCCCTTCCGTGAACTGGAATCCCTCCGCCAGCCGCTCGAGTGATTCGCTTTCGATCAAGCGGGAAAGACCGGCGTCTCTCAAGATCGTGATCATGATCGAAAAACCTCCGCTCCTGCTTGCTGCTCGGATGGCCGCACACCGCGTGACGGACACAAGACTCGAGAGCCCAGTTCGCTCCCAAGATACCCAAGCTCCCCGCCCCTTGCATTCCGTAATCCATTTTCCGTATCCGTCAACTGTGGTGGGGCACCCGGGGATTCACTAGAATGAGGGGCCAAGGATACGATACGACACGATCCAATCCTGCCGCCATTTTCATCATGGTTTGGGCTCTCGATGGGTAGGAGCGCTCGCGATGTCATCGGATTCGGGCTTGCCGGACCGCCAAAAAGCCAAGACATTCTTCCAGTATGGCAACGATGCCACACTCAAGTCGAACCTTGACTATGCCATTGACATGTACAAGCAGGCTTGCAGGCTTGCTCCTGATAATTTGAGTTATCGGCAAGCCTTGCGCGGGGTCCAGCGGCGGAAGTTCAACAACGATCCGTCCAAGGTCGGGATGCTGGTCGGCGCCCGCAACCAGCCGATTCGGATGCGGGCTCGGTCGGCCCGATCAAAGGGAAACTTTGCCCATGCGCTGAATGTCTGTGAAGACGCGTTCACGCACAATCCCTGGGACATCGCGGCGGCGAGAGAAGCCTCGGAGGCCGCCGAGCAATTGGGCTTTCTTATGCTTGCCGAGTGGTATATAGAATCGGTGCAAGCCCAGGCCAAAGATGCCGATTTCTTTCGCCACGCGGCCCGCATCCACGAGCGAAACGAGCACTGGCACAAGGCAATCGCGAGCTGGGAGCAGGTCAAGAAGCTCGATCCCAACGACGAGAGCTCGAGTCGCCAGATCAATGCCCTCTCGGCCAGCGCGACGATCCAACGCGCGGGACTGGAGCAGTCGCTGGAAAAGCATACAAGACCGCCGGCTGCCGAGACCAAGGACGAGCTGGCCGCCAAGCTCGAGCGGCTCAAGACCGAGCAGCTCACCCCCGAGGAGCGCTGGCTGAAGGAGACCCAGGAGAACCCGACCCAGGTCTGGCCCTACCTTAACCTGGCCGAGCAGTACCGCAATCGCAGCCAGCTCGAGGCCGCCGAGAAGATCTTGGCGCAAGGACTGAAGGCCAATCCCAAGGAGCCGATGCTGGTCCAGGCCTATGCCGATGTTCAGATCACGCGCATGAAGCGGGCGATCGAATCGTGGACCAAGCGCATCCAGGACCGTCCCGACGACATGGCGGCCAGGGCGAAGCTCGATCAGCTCAACAAGCTGCTCAGCGATTATGAAATCAAGGAATTCCGCCGCCGCTCGGCCGCGAGCCCGGAGGATACGAACCTGCACTACCAGCTCGGTCTCTGCCTTGCCCGCGCCGGGTTGCACGACGAGGCGATCGGCGAGTTCCAGCAAGCCCGTTCGAGCCCGACACTGAAGGTTCAGGCGCTCTATCAGGCCGGGCTGAGCTTCGAGGCCAATAATACCTACAAGCTGGCCGACCGCAGCTACAGCGAAGCCTTGAAAAGTATCGAGGATGGGGACACCGACAACTTCCTCTCACTGCATTACCGCCTGGGACGGGTGGCCGAGGCTCTGGGCAATTCCGACGCCGCCGAAGAGCATTACAATGAAGTTGCCGCCAAGGATTACTCCTATCTCGACGTGGCTCAGCGACTTCGAAACTTGAATTGAAGCCGGAATTCATGGTAGATTCATCCTTTCGTCGGGACGAACGCTTCGGGAATTCGCCCTCTCAGGATTCGATCGACGATGGTCGGAGACCGCTCGGTCTGTTTGTGGAAAGCCCGAGTCTCCCTGACGGCGCGCCCCCAACCCTCATTGCTGGATCACTAAGAGCCATGCCAAACTCTCCATCCGCAGGTAAGCGGCTGCGCCAAAGCATCAAGCGACGGAAGCACAACCGCATCACCAAGAAGGTCATCAAGACCTCCATGAAGAAAACCCTCCAGTCGGTGAGCGAGCACAATCTTGAAAAAGCCGAGGCCGACTTTCGGGCCGCGGTCGCCAAGATCGACAAGGCCGGCTCACGCCGCGTGCTCCATCCCAACACGGCCGCCCGGCGCAAGAGTAAGCTTGCCCGTGCGTTTGCGGCGGCCAAGGCCAAGGAATCTTGAGACCTCCGACTCCACTGCCTGAGCCGGCCTCGACACAGGGGCTGCCCCTCTTCGCTTTCTGTGCGGGCCGAACCGTCATGGCCTCACTCGCCGAGTCTTATCCCGCTCTTCTCGCGGCACTGGCCGATCATTACGGCCAGCCGCAGCTCGCTCCGGAGAGGCGTTCGGCGTTTGAAGCCGTACTTGCCGCGGCTCTGGCGCGGCCGGCGGATCCCGCGCGGGCTGAAGCGGCCCTCGAGGCATTGGATCACTCCGGTCTACTCGAGCCCAGAAAGCTGGCCAGTATCGAGCCTTCAGAGCTCCTTGATTCCCTTCGCGACACCGGTCTGAGCCTGTCGGCACGGTCCGCGACTCTGCTGGTGCGCCTTGCCCGCTGGTACTCGAAGGCCTTCGGTAACGAGGACTTGGCCCACGATCCGGCGGCCAGGAAGCTGACCGGACGCCGCGAGGAGCTGGCCGCCATCAATGGCGTCGGGCTGGCCACGGCCGACGCAATTCTGCTGGCGATGGGCCAGCCCGTTTATCCGTTGGACCGGGGTACCTATCGCATCCTCGTCCGCCACGGATGGATCGATTCGGCCACGGAATACGACCAGGCGAGCGAACTGCTGAGCCGGCAGGCCGACGGGAACCGCGAGGAGATCGCCCGCCTCTCGACCTGGCTCGTGCAGGTCGGCCGCCAGTTCTGTGTTCCGCGATCGCCCAAGTGCCAACGTTGTCCGTTGCGTTGCGTCCTGCCCGACCAAGGCCCGCTGGAACCTGAGGTCTGAGGCCGTCCGGTGGCTGAGGCCCCGCTCATCTTGGACCACGGACATCGCGAAGGAACGCTCATACAAGACCAGGCGAAAGATGTCCTTGCACGCAATGCCGGTGATGCTCGGGGTGCTGGCGATCCTGGCGATCGCCTACCGTTACTACAGCGCCTTTCTCGCTGCCCGCGTCGCCGTGCTCGATGATCAGTGGGAAACCCCGGCGCACCGATTTCGCGACGGCCAGAACTTCGACCCCACCAACCGCTGGGTCCTGTTCGGCCATCACTTCGCGGCGATCGCGGGGGCCGGCCCGCTGATCGGCCCCGTGCTGGCGATCCAGTTCGGCTACCTGCCGGGCCTGATCTGGCTGGTCGTCGGCGTCTGCCTGGCCGGCGCGGTACAGGACATGATGGTGCTGGCGCTCTCGACCCAGCGCGGAGGAAGGAGCCTGGCCAGCCTGGCACGCCAGGAGATCGGCCGGCCGGCGGGTATCGCCGCGACGATTGCCATCCTGTACATCATCATCATGACGCTGGCCGGGCTGGGGATCGTGGTCGTCAAGGCGCTCGGGGGCGAGGAGGTCCCGCTCAAGGCGGGGACGGTCCTGGTCTATCCGGAGCAATCGAGCATCACGAGTTCCATGAAGAGGGACGGCCCGAGGATCTACGACGTCCCCGCGCAGACCACGTACCGGTTCGGTGAGGCGGCCGAGCAGTCGATGCTCTTTCACGAGCCGTTCCGGCTGGCAGTGCCCTCGGGCTCGACGCTCACGTCCGATCCCCAGGGCAAGGGCCTGGTCTTGCCCGAGAAAGCGCGGCGGCTGGTTCCCGGCAGCTCGTGGGGCACGTTCACCATTGCCTGCACAATTCCCATCGCCCTCTTTGTTGGCTGGTACATGTACCGCCTCCGCAAGGGCAAGGTCGTCGAGGCCTCGATCATCGGCGGCGTGGCCGTGCTGGGAGCCACCGTCGCAGGCGCCCTGGTCCCGGGCTCGCCGCTGGGGCCCTACTTCTCGCTCTCCCGTGACGGCGCGGTCTTCGCGCTGGTGACTTATGGCTTCGTCGCGGCCGTCTTGCCTGTCTGGCTGCTCCTCTGCCCGCGCGACTATCTTTCCAGCTTC